>CAXBRX010000036.1:0-14644 GCA_963977835.1 uncultured Derxia sp. | reverse complement strand
CCGATGCATGGCGTTTCCGCGACTGGGTGATCCGCGCGATCAATGACGACATGCCGTTCGATCAATTCACCATCGAACAACTCGCCGGTGATCTCCTCCCGGATGCCACGCACGAGCAAATCGTTGCCACCGCCTTCAACCGCCAGACGCTGACGAACACGGAGGGCGGCACGGACCAGGAGCAGTTCCGCGTGGAGGCGTGCATGGACCGCACGGAGACGCTGGGCACGGTGTGGCTGGGACTCACGGTGGGCTGCGCGCGCTGCCACACGCACAAGTATGACCCCATCCCGCAGACGGACTACTACGGCATCGCTGCCGCGCTCGCCCGGACCGACCAGGTCGAGCGAAAGGTTGACCGGCAGCACGAGGAGGGCGGGATCGTTCGGGGATCCGACCGAGTACGCGTCCTGGTCCAAGTAGTTGAAGCCCCAGTTCCAGCGGTAGGCAACCACATTGACGGTCTCGTCCTGGTTGTCGCTGACGGCCAGGATCTCCGACTGATCGCGGGCGGTGAACCAGAACAGTCCCAGGATCATGATGAGCGGCACGACCGTGTACAGGATCTCGATCGGCACGCTGTACTTCCTGATCCCGCGCATGTTTGGCAAGAAGCAGATGTTCAGCGTCCGCGCCATCGAGCTGCACTTCTGGATCGCCACCATCGGCATCGTGCTGTACATCGCCGCCATGTGGATCGCGGGCGTGATGCAAGGTCTGATGTGGCGTGCCACCAACCCGGACGGCACCTTGACCTACACCTTCGTCGAGTCGGTGAAGGCGACCTATCCGTACTACGTGATCCGCGTGGCCGGTGGTCTGCTGTTCCTCGTTGGCATGCTGATCATGGCCTACAACATGATCCAGACGATCCGTCGCGCCGAGCCGGTGGATGCGCGCATCCCGGCTGTTCCGGCCGCGGCCCACTGAACGCCAGGAGAACGACACATGGCTTCTTCCAAGCATGAATTGATTGAAAAGAACGTTGGCCTGTTGATCGTCCTGATCACCTTGACGGTGATCTGGGGCGGTCTGGTCGAAATCGTTCCGCTGTTCTTCCAACACTCGACGACCAAGCCGGTCGAAGGCCTCAAGCCCTACACCGCGCTGCAACTGGCCGGGCGTGACATCTACGAACGCGAAGGCTGCTACAACTGCCATTCGCAGATGATCCGTCCGTTCCGTGCCGAAACCGAGCGTTATGGCCACTACTCGGTGGCGGGTGAGTTCGTTTACGACCATCCGTTCCAGTGGGGTTCCAAGCGTACGGGTCCGGACTTGGCTCGTGTGGGCGGCCGCTATTCGAACGAATGGCACCGTGTTCACCTCGACAATCCGCGCGCGGTCGTGCCGGAATCGAACATGCCCGGCTTCCCCTGGCTCAAGAAGAACCTGGTTGACCCGGCGGGCATGGCGCCGCGCATGAAGGCGCTGCGTCTGGTTGGCGTTCCTTACACCGATGAGGACATCGCCAAGGCCGCTGATGAAGTGAAGGGTGCGACCGAGCAGGACGCGTTGATTGCGTACCTGCAGGTGTTGGGTACTTCGATCAAGACCAAGCGCTAAGAGGCAGTCATGGACGTGAACGATTTTCGTGTGTGGTTCACCGTTGCGAGCATGGTGGTTTTCGCTGGCATCGTGTTCTGGGCGTTGAGCAAACACAATCGTTCACGTTTCGATGACGCCGCAAACCTACCCTTTGCCGATGACGACATCGATGGCGCAAGCCAGTCGGGAGTGAACAATGGCTGATTTCGTAAGCAGTTTCTGGAGTTTGTACGTCGCAGGGATCACGATCGCCAGTATCGCCCTGTGTGTGTTTATCCTGTGGGGCAACATGAGCCAGAAGGTGGCCGGCCCCGCGCAAACCATGGGTCATACGTGGGACGAGACCCTGGCCGAGTACAACAACCCGCTGCCCTCGTGGTGGATCTGGTTGTTCGTGATCACGATCGTGTTCGCGGTGGTCTACTTGGTCATGTATCCGGGTCTGGGCTCGAACAAGGGCACGCTCGGCTGGTCCTCGCATGACACGCAGTACGAAGCGGAAATGCAAGTTGCCGCCAAAACTTACGATCCGATCTTCAATAAGTATTTGACGATGCCGATCGAACAGGTTGCTGGTGACCCCGCCGCCCACCAAATGGGCGAGCGCATGTTCCTGACGTATTGCTCGCAATGCCACGGTTCGGATGCGCGCGGTGGAAAGGGCTTCCCCAACCTGACCGACAAGTACTGGCAGTTTGGTGGTACGCCCGATCGCATCGAGCAAACCATCCTCGGCGGCCGTCAAGGCGTGATGCCCGCGCATCTGCAGATCCTCGGTTCTGCAGCCGACGTGAGCAACATGGCCAACTATGTGATGTCCCTCTCGGGTGGCACGCATGACGCGGCCAAGGCTGATCTGGCGAAGGACAAGTTCGCCATTTGCGCCGCCTGCCACGGTGCTGACGGCAAGGGCAACATCGACATCGGTTCGCCTGACCTGACCGACAAGGATCGTACTTGGCTGTATGGCCATTCGATCCCGGCGATCACCGAAACCATCACCAATGGCCGCACGAACCAAATGCCGTCGTTCAAGGACTTCCTTGGCCCGGCTAAGGTGCATCTGCTTGCTGCCTACGTGTGGAGTCTGTCGAACAGCCCGAAGGCGCAAACGACTGCGTTGAATCAATAAGCGACGCAATCATGGGTGACGGCGCTCACTGAAGAGCGCCCAGCCCTCGCGTTAAGATCGGCCGCGAGATTTTCTCGCGGCCTTTTTGTTTTTATATCTTCGCTAAGGAGTGACGTTATGGGTGGCCCGGCTTCAGCCGAGGTAAAGAAGCTCGATGCGGCGGCGTCGGCAAGTGCCGAAGAAGTCGGTCAGAAGCTCTATGCCAAGCGCATCAAGATCTACCCGAAGAAGATCACCGGGCAATTTCAGACCTGGCGCTGGGCGCTGGTCTGGCTCACGCAGATTCTTTACTACGGTCTGCCCTGGGTGAATTGGCATGATCGGCAAGCGGTGCTGTTCCACCTGGCCGAGCGCAAGTTCTACATCTTCGGCATCGTGCTCTGGCCGCAGGACTTCATCTATCTGACCGGCCTGCTGGTCATCT
Organism: uncultured Derxia sp.; assembly: GCA_963977835.1. GTDB lineage: Bacteria > Pseudomonadota > Gammaproteobacteria > Burkholderiales > Burkholderiaceae_E > CAXBRX01. The sequence continues at coordinate 11,540 of CAXBRX010000036.1, read as the reverse complement.
CCGCGCTCGCGTTGTTCCTGTTCACTGCGGTGGCGGGGCGCTTGTGGTGCGGCTATGCCTGCCCGCAAACGGTCTATACCGAGATCTTCGTCTGGATCGAGCAATTGATCGAAGGCGATCGGCCCAAGCAGATGAAGTTCGATCAAGGTCCGATGAGCGCGCGCAAGCTGGCGCTCAAGGCCTTGAAGTTCGGTGCCTGGGGTTTGTTTGCGCTCTGGACGGGTTTCACCTTCGTCGGCTACTTCACGCCGATTCGTGAACTCTGGTTCGAAGTCCTTACGCTGGCAGTGGCGGGTTGGTCTTTGTTCTGGATGTTGTTCTACGCAGGTTTCACGGTGCTGCAAGCCGGATTCATGCGCGAACAGGTCTGCAAATACATGTGCCCGTACGCGCGCTTCCAAAGCGCGATGTTCGACAAGGACACCTTGATCGTCACCTACGACACGAAGCGCGGTGAGCCGCGTGGCGCGCGTAGCAAGAAAGTCGATTTCAAGGCCCAGGGCATGGGCGCCTGCGTCGATTGCGGCGTCTGCGTCCAGGTCTGTCCGACCGGCATCGACATCCGTCATGGTCTGCAGTACGAATGCATCGGTTGCGGCGCCTGCGCCGACGCTTGCGACCAGATCATGGACAAGATGGGCTATGACCGCGGTCTGGTGCGCTACACGACCGAGAATGCGCTCGAACAGCAATACGACAAGCACACCGTCTTGTCGCATGTGATGCGCCCGCGCACCCTGATCTACACCGCGATCCTGTCGGCCATCGTGATCGCATGGATCTCCGCGATCGCCATGCGCAATCCTTTGAAGGTCGACGTCATCCGTGACCGTGGCAGTCTGTGGCGCGAACTCGATGAAGGCGTGATCGAGAACGTCTATCGTGTCCAGTTCATGAACACCGAAGAGCAGGCACGCGATTACCGCATCACCATCAAGGGATTGGACGGCGCGAAGATTGCCTCCGAGCCGGTCGTGCATCTTGCGCCGACGGCGACCACCTCGGTGCCGGTCCGTATCCAGGCGCCTCCGGGAGTCGGTACTCAGGGCGCCAACAAGATCGAGTTTGCGGTAGAGTCGGTTGGTGGAGCGCATAACGAAGTGGTCGAGAAAGCGATCTTCTTCGTGCCGTGATCGGCGGGCGTATTCGTAATCGGCTTTTGTGAGGAGGTAGATGGTCATGGTTGCAGCGACGGCACAACAGGAAGTGGCGCCTTGGTATCGGCATGTCTGGCCCTGGCTTTTGATGGGCGGACCGCTGGTTGTCGTCGTCGCGAGTACCGTGACCTTCTGGCTGGCTGCACGTACGCCCGATGCGATGGTGGTCGACGACTACTACAAGCAAGGCAACGCGATCAATCAATCGATCGAGCGTGACGAAGAAGCGGTCAAGCTGGGCTTGAGCGCCGAGGTCAAGTTCCCGGGCGCGGGCGGCGGTCAGCTCGAAGTCGACATGAGCTCGGCGCAAGCCTTGGCCTGGCCGCCTGCAATCCAGGTGTTGCTGGTGCATCCGACGAAGGCCAATCTCGACCGCACGGTCGAGTTGCATCTGGCGACCGCCGCTCAAAGCAACGGCGCGCATTACGTCGGTCCGGTCGGCGCGACCGAACACATCGCCTACCAACTCACGGTGCAGGACTTCGGAAATAAATGGCGTCTGATGAGCGATCGGCGCGGTGCCGCGCGTGATGTGGTGAAACTACGCGCGGGCTCGACGAACGACTCTAATCCTACGCAGCCGGCCGAATCTGCGGCCGGCGGTTGAGGCAGGCGCGCGATTCAGCAGGCTAATCAGTAGATTCAACGGAGGGCGAGATGGGACGTGGCGTCATGCAGGTGCTGTGGCCTTCGTTTTTGATGGCAACGGCGGCGAGCGGAGTGTTTTTCTCGTTGTTCGATCCGCAACAGCTCGAGATTTTTGGCGTGGTGATCCCGCCCGATCGATTGATGGCCTACACGATCGGGTTCATTGCCTTCTGGATTTTGTGTGCCGGTTCTTCGGCCATGACCTACTTGCTAGCGCGCGACGCCGCGCATCGGGCGGCGCCCGATGCCGGCTTCGAACCGCACGCTAGTGTTCACACGTCGCCGACGCATCCGCAGTAGCGATCAGCGCACGCAGTCCCTCGGTATCGTCGAGGGAAATCGATTTGTGGTCCACGGCGATCAGGCCGGACTTCTTGAAGCGCGTGAGAAGCCGGCTGACGCTCTCGACGGTGAGGCCCAGGTAGCTGCCGATTTCTTCGCGCGTCATGCGCAATTGAAACGCCTTGGCCGAATAACCGCGCCGCGCATAACGGCCCGAAAGATTCAGCAGAAAAGCCGCCAACCGTTGCTCGGCCTTCATGTTGCCGAGCAGAAGCATCAGGCTTTGTTCGCGCGTGATTTCCTGGCTCATCATGCGGTGGAAATGCCGCTGCAGGCTCGGAATCTCGCGAAACAACTCTTCCAGACGGTTGAACGGCACTTCGCAGACTTCGCTGTCTTCGAGCGCGACCGCGTTGCAATTGTGCTGATCGGTCGAAATCGCATCCATGCCCAGCAGTTCGCCGGCCATGTGAAACCCCGTCACCTGCTCGACACCGGTGGTGTTGATGTGCGAAGTCTTGAAATGCCCGACACGCACAGCGTACAGATTCAGGAAACGCTCGCCCATCCGATAAAGATGGTCGCCACGATGAATGCGCTTGCGCCGCGAGATGATCGAATCGAGCCGCTGCATATCGTCGTCGCCCAGGCCCATCGGCAAACAAAGCTCATGCATGCTGCACGTCGAACACTTCGCGCGCAGCGCATGGAGGTCAAGGTGCGTCGGTATAATTTGACTCGACATCTGATTTCTCTCCGCCAGGACGGCTGTCGCCGCGCGGCATCGGCAGGGTCCGCCGCAATGATCCAATTCAAGAACGATACCAAAAAACCCACCGGTCGCGGGCATACCTGATCTGGGCCGTCAGCAGAACCTTGACATCCTACGCAAACCACGCGCAAAGCGGCGCGTCACACCCCGGAGCGCGTCGTGCAGGACATACTCGAACAGATCGTCGCCGTTAAACGCACCGAAGTGGCGGCCGGCCGCGCCGAGAACAGCCTGGACCAGCTCGACGATCAGATTCGTCGCCAGACCCCGCCGCGTGGATTCGCCGCCCAGATGATCGGCCGCATCGCGCGTGGCGAGCCGGCGGTCATCGCCGAGATCAAAAAAGCCTCGCCGTCCAAAGGCGTCTTGCGCGAGCATTTCGAGCCGGCCGTCATCGCGCAAAGTTATGCGGCCCATGGCGCGGCCTGCTTGAGCGTGCTCACCGACCGCCAGTTTTTCCAGGGTGCCTCGCAATATCTGGCGCAGGCGCGCGCCGCCTGCAATCTGCCGGCCTTGCGCAAAGATTTCATCATCGATCCCTACCAGGTGGTCGAAGCGCGCGCGATCGGTGCCGACGCAATCCTGCTCATCGTCGCCGCCTTGTCGGATGCGCAAATGCTGGAACTGGAATCGGTCGCCATCGACCTGGGCCTGGATGTGTTGGTCGAGGTGCACGACCGCGCCGAGCTCGAGCGCGCCTTGCCATTGCGCACGCCCTTGCTCGGCATCAACAACCGCAGCCTGCGTACTTTCGAAGTGAGCCTGCAGACCACGCTCGATCTGCTCGCGGCAGTGCCGGCGGGCAAGACGGTGATCACCGAATCGGGCATCCGCGACCGCGCCGACGTGGCGACCATGCGCGCTGCCGGCGTGCACGGATTCCTGGTCGGCGAGACCTTCATGCGCGCCCCCGACCCAGGCGTGGCGCTGGCGGAATTGTTCTCGGCGCCGCGCGAGCGGTAAGCCCAACCCCGCCCGGGCGCGCCGCCCCGGCGGTCAGCGTCCGCCCGGTCTGCTCATTTGCGCGAGGGTGCGCGTTCCTTGCCCAGCCATTGCCGGCGCGCACTTTGCGCCCGCGCGGCGGATTTCGGCGCAATCGTGTATTTCGCGGGTGCCGCCGCCAACCGAACCGAGAACTCCTTCAGTTCGTCGCGCCGGAACGCATGAACACGCACCGTGTCGCCGACGCGGTAGCGGCCGAGGCTTTCTTGCAGGTTGCGGGCGTCGACGCGCAACTGTTCGATCGCGACCAGGGTGTCGCCCGCGCTGATGCCCGCGCGCATCGCGGCGCCGTCGTCATAGGCGGTGGCCACCACCAGACCGCCATCGACGGTTTTGGTCTTGAGGCCGAGGTCGGGCGCTTCGCTTTCGGGCGCAGCCGTCAGTGAGCAGCCCGCAAATTCGAGGGCTTCCTCCAATGGCAACGGCTTGGTCGAATACGCGAAATCGGCGATCGCCTGTTGCAGATCCACGCCCGTGGCCGCCACGACCGCCTGCGCAAAGGCGTCTTCTGCGAGTCCTTGTGCCAGGCCCCGATAAAAATCGCGCCCGAGCGTGCGCCACAAATATCGCATCACATCGTCGAGCGAATGTTTGCCGCGCGTCGCGCGACGGATCTGCAGGTCTAGGCAGAACGCCACCAGTGCACCCTTGGCGTAATAACTGACCACCGCATTGGGCGTGTTCTCGTCGGGGCGGTAGTACTTGGTCCAGGCGTCGAACGAGCTTTGCGCCACGCTTTGGCGCAAGCGGCTCGGCGCGCGCAATACATCGGTGATGGTCTTGGCCAGGCCTTGCAGATATTGCGCATGGGTAAGCAGGCCGCTGCGCACCAGCATCAGGTCATCGTAATAACTGGTGAATCCTTCGAAGATCCAAAGCAACTCGGTCGTGCATTCGCGATCGAGCGGGTAGGGGACGAAGGCCGCGGGTTTGATGCGCTTCACGTTCCAGGTGTGGAAATACTCATGCGAGGCGAGCCCCAGGAAGCCGCGGTAAGCCTCGCTGGCGTCGCCCATCGTGCGTGTGGGCAGATCGCGGCGCGAGCACAACAAGGCCGTCGACGCGCGGTGTTCGAGACCGCCATAGCCATCGCCGACGGCGGTTACTAGGAAGACATAACGATCGACCGGCGCCTGCGCCTGGCGCGGCTCGAACAGCCGCACCTGGGCTTCGCACACCTGGGCCAGGTCGCGGCACAGGCGCGGCATGTCGAGGTTGGGGACCTCGCCCGTGACCGCAACATCATGTCGCGCGCCGCCGGCTTCGAAATGTCCGAGCGCGAAATGGCCCATCTCGACCGGGTGATCGATCAATTCGTCGTAATCGCACGCCTCGTACAGACCGAAGCCGTAGCGCTTTGCGCCTTGCGCACCGCGCGCGCTCGGCAAGGCGGTGGCGACGCGCCAGTCGGAGAGTTCGGGGTCGGTGCTCGCGCGCAGATCGACCTGGCAAGGCCAATCCTCGCGGCCGAGCACGCGCAGGAACACGCTGGTGCCGTTGAAGAAGGCGTGGGTGCGATCGAAATGCGCCGCGCGCACGCTGAGGTCCCAGGCATAGACCTCGTATTCGAGGGTGATTTCGCCGCGCACGGCCGGCGCAGCCCAGGTGTGCTTGTCGAGCTTGGTCAGTTTGACGGCGCGCTGGCCGGCGCGCGCTTCGATGCGCACGAGGTTGCGCGCGAAATCACGGATCAGATAACTGCCGGGAATCCAGGCCGGCAAAGCAAAGCGCAAGGCTTCGCCATCGGCGGCAACGGTCAGCGTGACGCGCAGCAAATGCGCTTCGGGGCGATACAGGTCGAGCGAATAACGAACGAGTCGGGTCATGGGAGCGATCAACGAAATACGAGAACGTTTTGACTATACCGAGGGGGCGGCATTGCATTGCGGCGTAGCCGGCGCATCGCCGAAGCAGGTGCCGAGGTCGCGCGCGGCGCGCACGAGCGGATGATCGGGCGGCACGGTGCGCAAGGACGCCACCGCTTCGTCGATGGGTACCGCGACGACCGCGGTGCCGCGCAAGGCCGCCATGACGCCGAACCGGCCTTCCAGGGCGCAGCGCGCGGCGAAACCGCCGAGGCTGGTCGCGAGCAAGCGGTCGAAGGCCGTCGGCGAGCCGCCGCGTTGCAAATGCCCGAGCGTGGTCACGCGGGTTTCGTGTCCGGTGCGGCGTTCAATTTCGTGGGCGATCACAGTGCCGACGCCGCCCAGGCGCCGCGCATCGGTGCGCTTCGGATCGATTTCCTGCACCACGGCGTCGGTGCTGCCGGGCAGTTTGGCGCCTTCGGCCACGCAGACGATGCTGTAACGCTTGCCGCTCGCGCTGCGCGCATTCACTTTGTCCAACAGCGCCGGCCAATCCCAGGCGAATTCAGGCATCAGGATCACATCGGCGCCGCCGGCCACGCCGCCACCCAGCGCGATCCAGCCGGCATAACGGCCCATGACTTCGACCACCATCACCCGATGATGGGCGGCTGCTGTGGTGTTCAAACGATCGATCGCTTCGCAGACCACCGTCACCGCGGAGTCGTAGCCGAAAGTCTGGTCGGTCGCGGCGAGGTCGTTGTCGATGGTCTTGGGCACGCCGACGACGCGCACGCCGAGCGTGCCGAGCCGGCGTGCGATGTGCATCGTGCCGTCGCCACCGATCGCGACCAGCGCGTCGATGCGATGGGTGCTCAATTGTTCGAGGACGCGCGCCGAGACATCGCGGATCTCGATGTGTCCGGGCGCGGTCTCGACGGGGAAATGGAACGGATCGCCTTTGTTCGAGGTGCCGAGCACGGTGCCGCCGAAAGCGATGATGCCCGAGAGGTCGGTTTCGTCGAGTGTGCGCATGCGCCCGTCGACCAGACCTTCGAAGCCGTCTTCGATGCCGACCGGCACCACGCCGTGTGCCAAAGCCGTCTTGGCGACTGCGCGCAAAGCTGCGTTGAGGCCGGGACAATCGCCGCCGCCGGTCAGGATGCCCAGGCGTTTGAGGGAAGTTGTATTCATTGAATGTGTTCTTGTCGTGGAGTTGATGCGAGCGTGCACACATGGTGCACCAATCGATCTGCCTGCGGAGGTGCCGTGGCGCGCTACGATGCGTCTTTGTCCCAGTGGGCAGGGCGCCCGTTTCCTCATTCGAATGTGTTCATCATGTCTGCGCTGATTCTTTCGATTCAATCGCATGTCGCGTTCGGCCATGTCGGCAATGCGGCGGCTGTGTTTCCGTTGCAACGCCTGGGGTTGGCGCCGGTGCCCATCCATACCGTGCAGTTTTCCAACCACACCGGCTATGGCGCGTTCAAAGGGCAGGTTTTCAGCGCCGACCATGTGCGCGAGGTGATCGCCGGTTTGCGCGAGCGCGAAGTGCTGCCGCGTTGCGAAGCCGTGTTGTCGGGTTACCTCGGCGACGCTTCGATCGGGCAGGTGATTCTCGACACCCTGGCCGAGATTCGCGCCGCGCGTGCGGCCGCAGGGTTGTCGGCGCCTCTTTATTGTTGCGACCCGGTCATGGGCGATGTGGGGCGCGGCATTTTTGTGCGGCCGGGCATTCCCGAGTTTTTGCGCGAGCAAGCCGTGGCTGCGGCCGATGTGCTGACGCCCAATCAATTCGAGTTCGAACAATTGACGGGGCGCGCCCTCGTTTCTCGCCCCGACGCGATCGCGCAGGCACGCAGCATGCTCGGGCGCGACAAGCGCGCGGTCGTCATCACGAGCCTGCGCACGCCCGATGTGCCCGCCGATCGCATCGAGACCATTGCGGTTGGACAAGACGGCGCCTGGCGTGTGCAAACCCCCTTCCTTCCGCTCGATCCATTGCCCAATGGCATGGGCGATGTGTTCAGCGCGGTGTTTCTGGGCGCCTTGCTCAAAGGCGGGGCTGTGCCCGAGGCTTTGTCGCATGCCACCTCGACGCTCTACGGCCTGGTCGCGCGGGTCGCGCCTGCGTCGCGCGATCTGCCTTTGGTCGAGGCTCAATTGCAGATCGTCGAGCCGAGCGAGCGCTTTGCCGCGCAACGCATCGAGGCTTAGTCTTCAGCGCGTGCGCAGGCGGCGCACCAGGCTCGAGGTGTCCCAACGGCCGCCGCCCATGCGCTGGATGTCGGCATAGAACTGGTCGACCAGGGCCGCGACCGGCAAAGGCGCGCCATTGCGACGCGCTTCCTGCAGGCATAGCCCGAGGTCTTTGCGCATCCAGTCGACGGCGAAGCCGAAATTGAATTCGTCGTCGACCATGGTCTTGCCGCGGTTTTCCATCTGCCAGCTTTGTGCGGCGCCTTTGCCGATCACATCGAGCACCAGCTTCATGTCGAGTTCGGCCGCTTGCCCGAAGGCGATCGCCTCCGCGAGGCCTTGCACCAGGCCCGCGATACACAATTGATTGACCATCTTGGCCAATTGGCCGGCGCCGGCGTCGCCGATACGGGTCACGGCGCGCGCGTAAGCCATGGCCACCGCGCGGCTGCGTTCGAAGGGCTCGGCATCGCCGCCGCACATGATGGTCAGCACCCCGTTGACCGCGCCGGCCTGGCCGCCCGAGACCGGCGCATCGACGAAATGCAGGCCACGCGCGCGCGCCGCCTGATACAGCTCGCGTGCGACTTCGGCCGATGCGGTGGTGTGATCGATGAAGACGGCGCCGGGTTTCATCGCACCGAAGGCGCCTTCGGCACCGGTGGTCACCGCGCGCAGATCATCGTCATTGCCCACGCAAGCGAACACCAGATCCGCGTCGCGCGCGGCGTCGGCGGGCGTGGGCGCACTCGCATGACCGTATTCGTCCTTCCAACGCTCGGCCTTGGCCGCGGTGCGGTTGTAGACGCAAACCTGATGCCCCGCACGTGCAAGATGCCCGGCCATCGGAAAGCCCATGACGCCCAGCCCGATGAATGCGACGCGCTGGGGGGAAATCGGATCGTAAGTACGGCTCATGCAAAGGACTCCGGAGGCGAATGACCACCGCATTGTCCGCTTTCAAGATACGGCGCGGCTATCCGTGCTCACCCAAGACAGGGGGCTGGCTTCTTGCGCGCCCAGGCATCGGCGCTGCGGGCAATTGAACGCCGTTGGCGCGCATTTGGCGACCGACATCGTCGGGTTGGCCCGCAGCGGCGAAAAGACACCCCGCGATGCTGTCGTGCGGCAGGGCATCGACTCCGGGTTTGCCCGAGCACGTCGCACCTCGCCGACGCGATGAAATCCAGATCGGATTGGTGTCTAATCACGCAGCCAGACAACACCGGTTCTGCGCCTAAACCTAGGAGATTCGGATGTATAAGTTCGCTATCAAGGCTGTTCCGTTCGCGCTCGTCGCTGCTTTCGCAGCCGGCAACGCCTCGGCTGATGAATTGATCGTCAAGATTGGCCATGTGGCTCCGCTGTCGGGTGGTCAAGCGCACTACGGCAAGGACAACGAGAATGGTGCCAAGCTGGCGATCGCCGACTTGAACAAGTCGGGCATCAAGATCGGCGGCAAGACCGTCAAATGGGTGCTGCTGTCGGAAGACGACGCGGCCGACCCGAAGCAAGGCACGGCGGTGGCGCAAAAGCTGGTCGACGAAAAGGTCAACGGCGTCGTGGGCCACCTGAACTCCGGCACCACCATTCCGGCCTCCAAGATTTACTTCGATGCCGGCATTCCGCAAATCACGCCGTCGGCGACCAACCCCAAGTACACCCAACAAGGCTTCAAGAGCGCCTTCCGCATCATCGCCAATGACAACGCGCTGGGCGCCGCCACCGCGCTGCACGCGGTGAAGAACCTCCATGCCAAGAAGGTCGCCGTGATCGACGACCGTACCGCTTATGGTCAAGGCGTGGCCGACATCTTCGCCAAGACTGCCGAAGCCAACGGTGCCAAGGTCGTGACCCGCCAATACACCAACGACAAGGCCAGCGAATTCAGCGCCATCCTGACCGCCGTGAAGGCCGCCAATCCCGACGTCGTGTTCTACGGCGGCATGGACGCGCAGGCCGGCCCGATGGTCCGCCAGATGAAGGCGCTGGGCATCAACGCGACCCTGATGGGCGGCGATGGCATCTGCACCCAGGAAATCCTCAAGCTCGGCGGCGACGCCGTGGGCGAGAACGTGGTTTGCGCCGAAGGCGGCCAATCGCTGGCCAAGATGCCCAAGGGCAAGGAATTCGAAACGCGCTACAAGGCGACCTACAACCAGGACATCCAGGTCTATGCCCCGTACGTCTATGACGCCGTCATGACGCTCGCCGAAGCGATGAAGAAGGCGAATTCGGCCGAACCCGCCAAGTATCTGCCGGAGCTCGCCAAGATCTCCTACAACGGTGTGACGACCAAGGTCGAGTTCGACGCGACCGGCGAACTCAAGAACGCCGCTGTCACGCTTTACAACTACAAGGGTGGCAAGAAGACCCCGTTGAATTGATCTCGCGCGTCATTGCGCCGATCATGAAGGCGTCCGGCATCGAGCCGGGCGCCTTTTTTATTTTCATTGCGTGTGGAGCGACTGGATGAAGAACTACGAGAACATCATCGCCGAGGTACGTGGCCCCGTTGGACTGATCACCTTGAATCGGCCCAAGCAGCTCAATGCGCTCAACGACGCGCTGATGGACGAACTCGGCGACGCGATGCTGACCTTCGATGCCGACGACACCGTCGCTGCGATCGTGATCACCGGCAGCGAGAAGGCCTTCGCGGCCGGCGCCGACATCGGCGGCATGGCCAAGATGACCTACATGGAAGCCTACAAGAGCGAGTTCATCACCCGTAACTGGGAGCAGATCCGCAGCGTGCGCAAGCCTGTCATCGCGGCCGTAGCCGGATTTGCTCTTGGTGGCGGATGCGAATTGGCGATGTCGTGCGATCTGATCATCGCGGCCGATACGGCGAAGTTCGGTCAGCCGGAAATCAAACTTGGCACCATCCCCGGTGCCGGCGGCACGCAGCGCCTGCCGCGCGCCGTAGGCAAGGCCAAAGCCATGGATATGGTGCTGACCGGACGCATGATGGATGCGGCCGAGGCAGAGCGTGCGGGCCTGGTTGCGCGCATCGTCCCTGCGGCGTCCCTGGTAGAAGAGGCGTTGGCCGTAGGTAAACAGATCGCCGAGTACTCGCAGCCCGTCGTGGCGCTGGCCAAGGAATCGGTGAACCGTGCCTTCGAACTGACGCTGGCAGAAGGCATGCACTACGAACGGCGCACCTTCCATTCCTTGTTTGCTACCGAGGATCAGAAGGAGGGGATGGCGGCCTTTCTGGAGAAGCGCAAAGCCGTATTCAAAGGAAAATAGGCGAAGCGCTTGCAAAGCCCGAAAATCTGTGTAGAATGCGCGGCTCCCTGAACGGCGAACGCCGATTCCGACGCAGCGAAAGCAGCGAACGAAAAAAGCGAGTTGACAGGGCAAAAAGAAGTGTGCATAATCTCGTTTCTCTGCTGATCGCGCTGCGGCGCGAACGAAAAAGCAGCCGATCTTTAACAACACAACAGCCGATAAGTGTGGGCACTTGATGTGATCGTGCAACCGCAGGCAACTGCGGCTAACTCGAAACATAAAGTGCTCACTGAAGAGTAAGGTAGTAATACCTGAAATTCTTTTGAGTACGCGACCTTACGAAAGTAAGGGCAACAAAACAGAGATTGAACTGAAGAGTTTGATCCTGGCTCAGATTGAACGCTGGCGGCATGCCTTACACATGCAAGTCGAACGGCAGCA
>CAXBRX010000035.1:0-14656 GCA_963977835.1 uncultured Derxia sp. | reverse complement strand
GTATGATCTTCCGATCTCCCCTGAGGCGCCGACGTCGTGGCTGGCCGCGACGGACGCGGCACGGCCGAGATCGGCATCGAGCGCGCGCGCCATGCCCTGCACCTGGGTGCGGATTGCATGAATGGTGGATTGCGCAACCTGAAGGGCATCGTCTTGCTGGCGGCGTGCATGGTCAGCGGCCAGCAGGCCGCGATCGGCCACCACGGCCGCCAAACCCACTGCGAGGAGCAGGCCGCCATACACCACGGCCACACTGCGATACCACCTCATGGGAATCCCTTTTGCGCAGGGGCCGACCAACGGCGCCCGTCCCTAGGGATTTCGGCAGTGATGCAGGCGAACTTGAGCGCTTATCGGGGACGAATACCGGTACGAAACGCCGCCAATGTGGCTTGCGCTCGCACGATGTCGCGTGCTAGGGAATCGCTGGTGCGACCTTGCGCAGCGGCTTGCGCCTCGATTTGCGCGCGGGCCGCGTCGCGGCTCAGGCCGAGTTGTTCGCTCAAGGCCTCGACCGCCCGCGCGAGCGCTTCGGCATCGGCTTCGGTGTCGGGCAGCGTCTGTTCGGGCATGCCGGCCGCGGCACGGCGCAACGACCGGATTTCATGCGCGCGCGCCAGCGCAGCATGCAGCGCCGGGACGATCTGCTTGAGTTCGAGCGGCTTGACCAGATAGCCGAGCGCCCCTTGCGCGGTTGCCTCGCGCACGATGGCCGGATCGCCGAAGGCCGAGAGGAACATGAAGGGCACGTCGGTGTGCTGGCGCAAATAGCGCGCCACGTCCATGCCGCTCATGCCGTTCATGCGCATGTCGAGCAAGGCGATGTCGGGATTGCGCTCGCGCGCGAGCAGGATGGCGTCGTCGCCGTTGTCGGCCTCGCTGACCTCGAAACCCGCTTCGCGCAATCCTTCGACGAGGATGGCCAGGACCAGGCGGTCATCGTCGACGACCAGGACGTGCGGGCTGGAACTCATGGAGCCGCATCCGCACCGTCGGCCGGCGCGAGCGAGAACGAGAAGCACGCGCCTTCGCCGGGTTTCGACTCGGCCCAGATCGTTCCGCCATGACGCGTGACGATGCGCTGCACGGTCGCCAGCCCGACGCCGGTCCCCGGGTATTCGGTGGCCGAGTGCAAGCGCTGGAACGGCATGAACAGGCGGTCGCGCAAACGCATGTCGAAGCCGACACCGTTGTCGCGCACGTAAAACACCGGCCGGCCGTAATCGAAACGCGCCCCGACTTCGATCTCGGCGAAGCTGCGGCAGCGGGTGAACTTCCAGGCGTTGCCGACCAGGTTTTCCATCAGGGCGCGCATCATGCCGGTGTCGGCATAGGCGATCACCTCGCCGCGCACCGTCAGCTTGCCGTCGCGCACGCCATCGGTCGCGAGCAGATCGGCGCAGATCGATTTGGCCAGAGCGCCCAGGTCCACGCGTTCGCGGCGCAATTCGCCACCGGCGCTGCGCGAGACATTGAGCAGCCCTTCGTACATCGCCTGCATCGATTCGCACAAGGCGCTGATGCGCCCAACGTAACCGCGCCCGGTCTCGTCGAGATGGGCCGAGCAGTCTTCGGCCAACAAGCGTGCATAGCCTTCGATGCGCCGCACCGGCGCGCGCAGATCGTGCGAGACCGCGCGCGTGATCGCGTCGAGTTCGCTGCGCATCGCGCCGAGCGCATCGGGCTGGACCGCCTGCGCGGCGGCGCGCAGACACAAGGCCAGATGCCGGTGCAAACGTGCAATCCAGGCGCGCAGACGTTCCGGATCGGGAACGCGTTCGCCGAGATCGTAAGCGCAGACCAGCAAGGCCAGATCGCCAGGCACGCGCGCCAGGCGTTCGGTCAGGGCGTATTGGGTCCCGATGACGGGCGGCGACGCATGCGTTTCGCCGACCCCCACTTCGAGGGCGGACATGGCCGCAGGCGATTGCGCGAGTTCGACGAAACAGGCATGGGTCGCAGCCTCGACGCGCGCCGGCATGGCGCCGCCGAGGATGGCGGCGTCGAACCGCCGGCATCCGACCCGCAAGGCTGCGGCGCGGACGCGGTCGAGCAACTCGGTGGCGGAAGCGCCGTCGAGCGCGGCTTCAAGCAGCGCAGCTTCGATCGATTCAGGGCGCGAGCCCTGGGCGGCGTTGGCGCGTGCCTCGGGCGCAGCAGCGCCGGATGCAATGACGCGCGGTCGGTTTTCTGGCATGCGCGGACACTACGAGTCCGCCCGACCGGCGTCAAGCGCCGGCGTGCAACGAATCAGAGGTAATCGAACAAGGATTGCTTGCCGAGCTTGGAATAGACGCTTTGCGCCGCCTGATAGGCGAGCTGGGTCTGCGCCAACTGCGCCGATGCCTTGGCGTAATCGAGGTCGACGATGGCCGACTTGCGCGCCTGCAGATCGGTGTCGGTACGCGTGTTCAGATCGGACTGGCGCTGGATCTCGGCCAGCGAGTTACCGAATTGGCCACGCACCATCAATGCCTGGTCGGAGGCCTGCGTCAGGTTCACCCCGGTCTGGCGCAAGACGTCGGCGAGCTTGGCATTGGTCACGGTGCCGGCGGCATTGCCTTCGAGCGCATCGATCGCATTTTGCAGCGATGCGAATGCGTTGGAAGTCGTGGACGGATTCAGCGTGAACGTATCGCCCGCGGCCGGCGTGCCGCTGATCGTCATCGAGACCACCGCGCTGCCACCTGCCGCCAGGGGAATGTTGATCGCATTGGCCGACGTGAACGGTTGGCCGCTCAGGACGGTCGCGCCGGTCGTGGTGTTGACCACGCTGTATTCGAGCCCGCTCGCCCCGTTGCTGAAGCTGAGCGAGAAACCGCTGCCGTCATAGGCCGTGGCATTGACGACCCGGCCACTGTCCACCAGGCCACCGCCCGCATTCGAAGCCGCTGCCGAGGTTTCGATGATGCCGTTGCCGGTCGGCACGCCGAGCAGCAGGTCTTCGCCCGAAATGTTGATCGGCATGGTCACCGACGGCGAAACCTGCAAGGCCTTGATGCCCGCATCGCCGTAATACGTGACGCCGGACGCGGTCTGATCGAAAGGCGCGGTCATGTCGGCAAAACCCGAGAACATGTAGCGCCCCGATTGATCGCGCGTGTTGGCGAGGTTCATCAACTCGGAAAGCTTGCTGCGCATCGAGGCGGCGATGCCGCTCTTGTCGGCGGCCGACAATGCCCCGTTGCCGGCGGAGGTCACGAGTTCTTGCATCGAGGTGATGACATCGCCGATGTCGCCGACCACCGATTCGGTGAATTGCAAGGTGTTGAGTGCACTGGTCTGGTTGCGTGCGAATTGCGTATTGGCGCGCAAGGACGACGACAATTCGGACGCGCGCACCGCGCCCACCGGATCGTCGGCGGCGGAATTGATCTGCTTGCCCGAAGAAAATTGGGTTTCGAGCTTGTACAGATTCGACAGGTTGTTCGAGACCGATTGCGCACCGATCTGGTGGAGGGTCGTGGTTGCGATGCGCATCATGATGCTCACCCCATGATATCGAGGATGGTTTTGAACACTTCGCCTGCGATGGCGATGGCCTTGGCCGAGGCCTGGTAAGCCTGCTGATAGCGCAGCAGATTTGCGGCCTCTTCGTCCAGATTGACGCCCGAGACGCTTTGCTCCTGCGTCGTGACTTGGTCCAGCAAGCGCTGGTTGGCGGTTGCTTCGATGCCCTTCGCCGACGCGGCATTGCCGATCTTGCCCATGAGCTGCGCGTTGGCATCGGCAATCGTCTTGCCGTCCACCAGCGCTTTGGTCGCCAACGCGGCCATCGCGCGGACGTTGGTGTTGTCGCCGGTCGCGGTCGTCGCCGCCGACAAGCTCGCAGCGGCGATCTTGTCGGGATTGGTGAAGGCGAGCTTCAGATTGCCGGCGCCGCCACGCGTGGGCTGGATGATGAAACTGTCGCCCGCCGCCAATGCCGTACCGGCCGCGATCGACATGCCGTCGATGGTCTGCGGCAAGGACGTGAAAGCCGTCTTCACGCCGTCCGATTTGCGGGTCACGGTGTATTGCGTGCCGTCGTAATCGAGTTGGTAATCCGATGACTGCAAAGCCGTGGTGTCGGCGAAGCTCACGTTCAGAGAACCGGTCGCGGTCGAGATCGGAAACGCCGATGGCGATCCGATGTCGAACAGGTTGGTGCCCTGCACGCCCTTGATATCCTGGCCGAGCGCTTGTTGCTTGTTGATCGCATCGCCGAACGCGATGGCGATGCGGCCGAGTTCATTGCGGCTATCGGCGATGTTCGACTGCACCGACATCAATCCGCCGACGGTGCCACCGAGATCGATCGAGCCTTGGATCGTGCGCGCGACACCGCCGGTGGCAGCGCCTTGCGCGGCCAGGCGAAATTGCGCCGGATCGGATTCGTCGCGCTGCACCACGAGTTGCGTCGATTGGCTGCCGAGCACCAGCGCATCGCCGGACGGCAGGAAGACATTGACCCGTCCGTCGCCCTGGTCGACCAAGCTGACGCTCGTCAGATCCGACACCGAGCGGATCAGTTGATCGCGCTGGTCGAGCAGATCGTTGGGCGTGAGACCGCTGCCCATCTGCAGCGCGATCTGATCATTGAGCTTGGCGATCTGGCCGGCATAGGTATTGATCTGGCTCGCGGCCGTCTGCAAACGCTGGCCGATTTCGCTCGACATCGAGGTCAGCGATTCGTCCAGCGAATTGAAGCGGTTGACCAGCGATTGCGCCGCCGAAATCACCGATTGGCGCTCGGTCGAGCCCGAAGGCGTGGCCGACAAATCCTGCAAGGAGGAAAAGAAACCGTCCACCGACGAACTCAACGAAGTCTCGTCGCTGGTCAGGTTGTCGGCGATGCGGTTCAGGTATTCGAGCGCGGTGTTCGAAGCGGACGCGTTCGCCGTTGCGATGTGCGCCTGCTGCGTGAGAAACGCGCTGGCGACACGCTGGATGTTGACGACCTCGACACCCTTGCCGGAAAAACCGGCCCCCGAAAACCCTGCCATGGCTGCGCGTTGCACCACTTCCTGGCGCGAATAGCCGGGCGTGTTGACGTTGGCGATGTTGTGGCTGGTCGTCGCCAATGCCAGATTGGCGGCGGCCAATCCGCTTTGACCGATCGATAGCAGCGACCCTGACATGACTCTTCCCCTTAAACGCTACTTCTGTTTACGGCCGTGCGGCGGACGACTTGAGCAAGACATGGCGAACCGGCATTTCCGTGACGCATTTCACGCGGTGCGCGACAAGGCGATGGTCTGGTTGATGACCCGGGTCAGCTTTTCCGCATAGCGCGGATCGGTGGCGTACCCGGCGTTCTGCAGACCGTTCGCAAACCCCTGCGCACTGGTCTGTTGCAACACCGACGCATAGCGCGGCTTGTCGCCGATCAATTGCGCGTAATCGGCGAAGGAATCGGCATAGGAGTCGTAAGCGCGGAACCGCTCGACCTTCTTCACCGCGACGCCGTTGACGTATTCGGTCGTCATCGCGTCCACGGTCTTGCCGGTCCAGCCGCCCGTGGCCTTGATGCCGAACAGGTTGTGGCTCGCGGTGCCGTCCACGCCGATCACTTCGCGCTTGCCCCAGCCCGATTCGAGCGCCGCTTGACCGAGCATGAACTCAGCGGGCACACCGACGCGGGCTTCGGCCGCCTTGGCATCGCTCCACATGCGTTCGACGAAGGCGCGCGGACTTTCACCTGCCGTGGCGACCGTTGTCGTACCCGATGCAACTGTAGGGCTCGCCACGCTGACGGGATGGCTGGTCCGCGATTGTTCGTTTTGCACTGCGCGCGTCGCGGCGCGCAGCGTGCCGGTATCGATCTTCGCATCGGCCGATTGGTCGATGTTCAGGTTGCGCGACAACTGCTTCACGATCAGATCGGCGAGCCCGCCGCTCTTGCCGTCGGCCATGCCCTGGGCGAATTGCTGATCGAGCATGCCCTGGAACATCTGTTCCTCACTGCCGCCCGACATCAGTCCGTCCTTGGGCACGGTGTCGCGCATGCTCTTGAGCACCATGCTCATGAAGACGGTCTCGAACTGCTTGGCCGCCGCGCGCAAAGCCGCTTTCGGGTCTTTGTCGGCCTGGGTGCGCAAGGCATCCAGCGACCGGCTGTCGACCACCACCGACTGTTGCACGTTGAAGCGGCTCGATTCCATGTGCGTACCGCTCCTCAGATGACCTCGAGCTCGGCGCGCAAGGCGCCTGAAGCCTTCATCGCCTGCAGGATCGCGAGCAGATCCTGCGGCGTCGCGCCCAGCGCGTTGAGCGCCTTGACCACATCGGCCAGCTTGGCGCTGCTTGGCAATTGCACGAGTTGTCCGCCATCGGCCTTGATCTGGATGTCGGTGCGTTCGGCCACCACGGTCTGGCCGCCCGACAGCGCGCCGGGCTGGCTGACCACCGGGGTCGTGCTGACCGTCACCGACAGATTGCCGTGCGCGACCGCCATCGGTTCGAGCGTCACCGCCTGATTCATCACGATCGAGCCGGTGCGCGCATTGATGATGACCTTGGCCGCGCCGCCCGAAGCGTCGATGGACAGGTTCTCGACCGTCGCCATGAAGGCCACGCGATCGTTCGCCGATTGCGGCGCGCGGACTTCGATGGAGCGGCCATCGAGTGCGCGCGCGGTGTCAGGGGCGATGCCTTGATTGATCGCATCGACGACCCGGTGCGCCACGCCGAAATCGGGCGTGAACAATTCGAGCTTGAGCGTATCGCCGTTCGCGAACGGCGAGGCGACCGCGCGTTCGACGGTCGCGCCGGACGGAATGCGGCCGGCCGCGAGATGATTGACCTGTGCCTTCGAGCCACCGGCCGACGCGCCCGCGCCGGCCACGACCAGATTGCCCTGGGCCATCGCATACACCTGGCCGTCGGCGCCCTTGAGCGGGGTCAGCAGCAAGGTGCCGCCTTTCACGCTCTTGGCATTGCCGATCGACGAGACGGTCACATCCAGGTTCTGGCCCGGTTGCGAAAACGGCGGCAACACCGCGGTGACCATCACCGCGGCCACATTCTTGAGCTGCAAGGATTGACCCGGCGGCAGATTGACGCCGAGCTGGCCGAGCATCGATTGCATGCTTTGCACCGTGAACGGCGTCTGCGTGGTCTGGTCACCCGTACCGTCGAGACCGACGACCAGACCGTAGCCGACCAACTGGTTGTTGCGTACGCCGGCGATGCCGGCCACGTCCTTGATGCGCTCGGCCTGGGCAGCGAGCGGAATTCCCGCGCACATCAGTGCCGCGAGCAAGGCGCGAAGAAAAGTCTTCATGATGTCCTCGGTGATGTCCTCAGAACGGCCAGAACGAGAGGAAGAAGCGCTGCAACCAGCCCATGGTCTGGGCCTGATCGATGTAGCCCTGGCCGCGGGTCTGGATGCGTGCATCGGCCACCTGGGTCGAATTGACCGTGTTGCCGTTGAGCACGGTCGCCGGATTCACGACGCCGGAAAAGCGCAAGGTCTCGAGGTTGTGACCGATGCCGACCTGCTTTTCGCCGGCCACCACGAGGTTGCCGTTGGTCAGCACATCGATGACGGTCACGGTGATGGTGCCGGTGAAGAGATTGTCGGTCGAGGTTTCGCCCTTGCCATCGAAGGTCGCGGCGCTCGAAGCGCTCGCATCGACTGCGTTGAACGACTTGCCGGCCAAGCCGCTGATCGCCGGCAGCTTCGCGCTCGCACTCGCACTGCGGTCGGCCGAACTGCCCTGCTTGGTATTGGCCTGGGTCTTTTCGTTGATCTGGATGATGAGGGTGTCGCCGATGTAGCGCGCGCGCCTGTCCTCGAACAAAGGCCGGTAGGTGCCGGCATTGGCCTGATAGATCGCGCCGGTGGTCTGCTGCACATCGACGGGCGGCTTCGGCAACGCGGTCGTCGGGCCTTTGAAATCGGCCTCGGGACGCGTGAACGTCGAGCAGCCGGCGACGAGCGCGGCAGCGATGGCGAAGAAGATGAAACGCATGGACATGGTGTGCTCCACGTTGACGATTGCAGTGTCGGCGGAACTTGAGGGTTCGGATACGTGGAAAAGCGGCGCGATTCGAGGCCTGCTTTGCAGCGTGCAACATCTGGGCCCCACGATGGGTGCCGCGCCGCGCGCAGGCCCGCAAAATGAAAAGCGCGCCGCACTCGATGTGCGACGCGCCCGATGCCGCGCGAAGATGCCGTTCAGAGCTGCGCGAGACGTTGCAGCATCTGATCCGACGCCTGGATCGACTTGGAATTCAATTCGTACGCGCGCTGGGTCTGGATCATGTTGACCATCTCCTCGACCACGTTGACGTTCGAGGTTTCGAGATAGCCTTGATTGATCGTGCCCAGGCCATTGGTGCCCGGCGTGTTGACCGCCGCGGTGCCCGAGGCCGCGGTTTCCATGTACAGATTGCTGCCCATGGATTCGAGACCGGCGGCGTTCACGAAGGACGCGAGCTGGATCGAGCCGACCTGCACCGCCGAAGACGTGCCTTGCTGGGTCACGCTGACCGTGCCGTCTTCGCCGATCGTGATCGACAAGGTGTTGGGCGGAATCGTGATCGCGGGCGACAACGAATAGCCGTTGCTCGTCACGAGCTGGCCGTTGGCATCGACATGAAACGAGCCGTCGCGCGTATAGGCCGTCGTGCCGTCGGGCTGGGTCACCTGGAAGAAACCGTTGCCCTTGATCGCGAGATCGAGACTGTTTTCGGTCTTGTTCAGGTTGCCTTGGGCGTGCACGCGCGTGGTCGCCACGGGACGCACGCCGGTGCCGATCTGCAGCCCGGTGGGAATCGTGCTTTGTTGCGAGCTTTGCGCGCCGGGTTGGCGCAGCGTCTGGTACATCAAATCTTCGAAGACCGCGTTCGAACGCTTGAACCCGTTGGTGCTCACGTTCGCGAGGTTGTTCGAGATGACGTCCATCTTCATCTGCTGGGCATCGAGCCCGGTCTTGGAAATCCAGAGTGAGCGGATCATGTCGAATCCTCCTAAGTGTTGGACAGGAGCTTCTGGCCCGACTGCCCGTTTTGTTCCGCGTTCTTGAGCATCTGCAATTGCATGTCGAACTGCCGCGAGACTTCGATCATCGAAACCATGGCTTCGACGACATTGACGTTGCTGCCTTCGAGCGCACTGCCGACCATGCGCACATTGCCGTCGGCATCGGCCGGATCGCCGCTGCGCAAGCGCACCAAGCCGTCGGCACCTTTTTGCAACTCGGCGGTGTCGGGATTGACCAGCTTGAGCTTGCCGATCTGAATGATCGAATTGGGCTGCGACAACGGTGAAGCCGACACCGTGCCATCGCTGCCGAACAACACGCGATGATCGGCGGGAACGGTGATCGGCCCGCCTTCGCCGATGACCTGCCGGCCACTGGCGGTCAACAAGGTGCCATCCGCGCCGAGCTCGAAATGCCCGTCGCGCGTATAGCCTTCGGTGCCGTCGTCGCCTTGCACGGTGAACCAGCCGTTGCCATCGATCGCGGCGTCGAGCTCGCGGCCGGTGGTCGCGATCGTGCCCGGCGTGGTGTCGAAGCCGGTCGTCGAATCGACCGCGAAATAGCGCGTCATCATGCCCTCGCCGGGACGGCCCGGCGTGAGCGGCGCGACGCGAAACGCGGTCGTCTCGGCGCGAAAGCCCGTGGTGTTGGCATTCGCGAGGTTGTTCGAGATCGTGGCCTGGCGGTTCAGCAAATGCTTCGCGCCGGTCATCGCGGTGTAGATCAGCTTGTCCATGCGCGTGAGTTCCGGCTAGGCGTCGACGACGGGTGGGTTCATCAACGCAGGTTGACCAAGGTCTGCATGACCGCGTCTTCGGTCTTGATGGTCTGGGCGTTGGCCTGGTAGGTGCGCTGCGCCATGATCATGTTGACCAGTTCTGCGGTCAGGTCGATGTTGGAATCTTCGAGCGCGCCCGATTGCAGCGTGCCCAGATTGCCCGATGTCGGCGTGCCGACCACCGGCTGCCCCGATGCCGAGGTCTCGACCCATTGGTTGTTGCCGATCGCGGTCAGGCCCTGGGAGTTCGCGAAGCTTGCGAGCACCACCTGGCCTTGCGCACGCGTCTGCCCGTTCGAGTAACGACCGACGACGGTGCCGTCGTCCGCCACCGAAAAGCTCACCAGCTTGCCGCTCGCATACCCGTCCTGGGTGATCGAAGTGACGCCGAAATTGGTCGCGGTCTGCGTCGTGCCCGTGAAATCGAGCGTGAAACTCATCGGCGAGGTCGAGCCGTTGGTGGTCGTCAACGAGACCGGCAAGGGCATGCCCGGAACCGAGCTCTGGATCTTGCCCGCCGAATCGAAGGTGATCGTGCCCAGCGGACCGGTGCCGAGCTGGGTGCCGTTCTCGCTGCCGTACACCTCCCAGACGTTCGAGGCCGTGCGCCGGAAGTACAACTGGATCGAATGCGCGGTGCCCAGCGAATCGTAGGCCGAGATGCCGCTCGCGTTGTGATAGGTCGTCGCATCGGCCACGTTGAAGGTCGAGGTGATGTTGGATTTCACGCCCGCGTTGAGCGACGCCACCATGGCGACCTTGCCGGTCGCGGCCGGCGCGATGTCCGCCGTGCTCATGCGCAGATCGGTCGGCGCCGAATTGATGATCTTGCTGTTCGAATCGACCGGATAGCCTTGCAGGCGACCGCCCGAGGTGTTGACGATGTAATTGTCGGAATCGAGCTCGAACTGGCCGTTGCGCGTATAGCTGACCGCGCCGTTGGTGTTGAGCTGGAAGAAGCCGTTGCCGTTGATCGCCATGTCGAGCGGATTGCTCGACGTGGAGATGTTGCCCTGGCTGAATTGCTGAGCGATCTTGGACACCGTGACCCCGATGCCGGCGCTGTTCGCAGCGCCCAGCAAGGAGTTGGCATAAATGTCGGCGAACTGGGTGCGCGATTCCTTGAACCCGACCGTATTCGCATTGGCGACGTTGTTGCCGATGACGGCGAGGTTTTGCGCTGCGGCGTTCAGTCCGGACAGCCCTTGTTGGAAACCCATGATCTGCTCCTGAGGTTCGGTTCGATGTTGAAAATGAAAAGCGTCGCCGCGCTCAATAGAGCTGCCGGACTTCGTCCTGTTTGTACAAGCCAAGGCCTGCCAGGCTGAGCTGCACGTTGCCGTCCGTGTCGCGCAGCACCGAGTCGACCAGACCGAAATTCATCTCGGTGGCCTTGACTGCCGTCCCGTTGTTGGTCGCGGTCACGTTGAAGGTGTAGTTGCCGGCGGTCATCTTCGCGTCGGCGCTCGACAACCCGTCCCAGGTGAACGCATGGTTGCCGGCGGCGAGTGCACCCAGATCGATAGTGTCGACCACGGTGCCGTTGGAATCCTTGATCTCGACCTTGACGTTGGAGGCACTGCCGTCGAGCGTGATGCCACCGCCCGCCACGGCCGAGCCATCGTCGCCGTACGAAAGCTGGATGCGATGACCATCGACAAGCACGGTATGCCCGATCATCGATGCCGCATTGAGCTGATCGACCGCGCCGAGCTGGTCGAGCATCGAGGTCACCGTGGTGTTGAGCTTGTTGATGCCGTCCACCGTCGAGATCTGCGCCAACTGGCTCGTCATCTGCGCGTTGTCCATCGGATTCAACGGATCCTGCGCCTGCAATTGCGCCACCAGCAGTTTGAGGAATTGATCCTGCGACGCGATCGAAGTGTTCTTCGCGCTGCTCGTCGTGCTCGTGCTGCTGCTGGAGGAAGTACCTTGTACCGTGCTCATGGAAGTGTCCTGGTCGTTTCAGTGCCGTCTGTCATTGGCCAAGTTGCAAGGTCTTGAGCAGCAGGCTCTTGGTGGTGTTCATCACTTCGAGGTTGTTCTGGTAGGAACGCGAGGCCGAGATCATGTTGACCATCTCCTCGACCGCGTTCACGTTCGGGTAGACGACATAGCCGTCCTCGCCCGCCATCGGATGCTTGGGGTCGTAGACCTTGCGCGGTGCGCTGGTGTCCTCGACCACGCCGGCCACTTTCACCGCAGCTTCGTCCTTCTGCTTGCCTTGCAGCACGGTCTGAAAGACCACCTGCTTGGCGCGATAGACATCGGCCTCGGAACTCGCGGCCGATTCGGCATTGGCCAGATTGCTCGCCACGGTGTTGAGGCGGCGCGACTGCGCCGAAACCCCGGACCCGGCGATGTCAAAAACTTTGAACAAGGACATGTCGTTCTCCCTGTGCGCTCAGCAGATCAACCTTGTCCGGTGATCGCACTCAAGAGTGTGCGAATCTGGCCGTTAAGGAACTTGAGGGACGCTTCGTAGCGCACGGTGTTGTCGGCGAAACGGGCTTGTTCGGTGTCGAGATCGACGGTATTGGCATCCATGCTCGGCTGACCGACGGTGCGGTATTGCAAGCGCGCGGCGCCATCGGAGCCGAAAGCGCGCGCCGATGCCAGATGGCCCGCAGACGAGGTCGCCAGAGTCGATGCGTTTGCGCCTTGCGAGGCGGTCGCTTCGGACAAGGCGCGCGAGAAATCGAAGTCGACCGCCTTGTAGCGCGGCGTGTCGGCGTTCGCGATGTTGCCGGCGATGACCTGCTGACGCTCGGCACGCAACTTCAGCGCTTGCGCGTTGAAGTCCAGCGTTCCGGTGATGCGATCCAACATGGCTGTCTGCTCCTCGGGCGCACGGCCCGCGATTTCGTATAGGCATTATTGGAAAACTTGAGGGTCGGCTAAGGGCGGATTAGCTGCGTGAAAGCGCGCCTAATCCGCGCTTGGCGCTGGCGTCGCACGCCTAAGCTGTCATCCACCGAAGAAGTCCGTGCGCCCCGCCATGTCCCGTTTTCCGCCTCTTGCCGCCCGTTCGCTGCGCCTCCTGGCGCAGGTGAAGGAGATTGCGCCGAACGCCTTTACCAAATCGGGGCTAATGGTAGGTCTGGGCGAAAGCCGCGAAGAAATTATGCAGGTCATGGATGATTTGCGTGCCGCCGATGTACGTGAACATTGGCGCCTACCTGGGCGAGGGCACGCTGATCGATTCGCACGCGCTGGTGGGCTCGTGCGCGCAGATCGGCGCACGCGTTCACGTCAGCGCCGCGGCGCAGATCGGCGGCGTGCTCGAGCCCGTCGGCGCGCTTCCGGTCATCGTCGAAGACGACGTGCTCGTCGGCGGCAACACCGGCATTTATGAAGGCGCCGTGATCAAGCAGCGCGCCGTGATTGCGGCGGGCACGATCCTGACGGGATCGACGCCGGTCTATGACCTGATGGTGCCGGGTCGCGATGACGCCTCGATGATGGATTGGCTGGCGCGCCTGGGCTACGACGTGTGGTGCTTTGATTGCGAGGGTTATGGGCGCTCTGACAAGTCGCGTCCTGTGAATGCGGACATCGCATGCGGGGCAGATGATTTGGCGGTTGTTAGCGACTACATCATGAAGCACAACGGTCAGCAACCCTTGTTGACGTATGGGTCGTCGTCAGGGGCCTTGCGTGCCGCCTTGTTTGCGCAGCGCCACCCTGAACGTGTGGCGCGGTTAGCCTTGGACGCCTTTGTGTGGACAGGCGAAGGCAGTCCCACTTTGGCTGAAAGAAAAAAGCGTTTGCCAGACTACTTGGCCAGCCATCGTCGCCCCATTGATCGAACCATGATTCGCAGCATTTTCACGCGGGACCATCCTGGAACCAGCGATTTGACCGTTGTCGAAGCATTTGCTGATGCGGTGTTGGCCCTGGATGATTCCGTGCCCACGGGCACGTACATCGACATGTCCGCCCACCTGCCGGTCTGCGACCCCGAAAAAATCAAAGTGCCTACCTTGATCATGCGGGGTCAATACGATGGCATCGCCAGTTTTCAGGATTTGGCATCGTTCTTTGAACGCTTGCCTAACCCAGACAAACAGTTTGTGGTGATGCCCGGAATTGCCCACACCAGCACCCGGTCAAAAAACTATGCGTTGGTTTACCACTTGCTAGCGGGTTATTTTTCACAACCTCAACCGGTGTACAAGGGCGTCTGAACTGTGCTTGCTCTGATGCGTGTGCGCAACTTGATGGGGTGCTTTGCCGCTTTGAACATGTTTGTGATCTCTCCGCAGGTGCTGGCGCAATTGGCGCAGGCAAATTACCAAGCCAAGTGCAGCATCTGCCACGATGGTGGTGCTGGGCAGGCGCCTCGTCTCCAAGATCGCGCGGCCTGGGCTGAGCGCGCGGCCAAGGGACGGCAAGCCCTGTATGCGACGGCGATTCAGGGAAAGCCTAACACTGCCATGGCTGCCAAAGGTGGCTTCACCGAGTTGTCGGATCAAGAGGTACGAGACATCGTGGACCACATGCTCAAAGTGTCTGGCAACTCTTCCACTCCGTTCAAGCAAGAATCGGTATCTACCCCTCAAAACGCCAAGGCAGATGGCGCCTCCCGCAAGCGCTCTGTGCCGATTTCTCCCCGCGTGGTCATGTCTGATCATGAGATCAGCCAAGCGGTTGCAGAGCGGCTGCTTAAAAGTTTAGGGACGCCGCAAACTACCCTCGACGAGTATGAAGGCGTGATCACTGTGCGTGGCGTTGGCATCAAGGTACAGACTCAGCAAGGGGTCACCACCTTGTTTGGTTCGGTCAAAGAGGGTGATCAAGTGGCCAAGGCCGAAAGCCTTGCCGCCGTGACCACGGGCGTCAAACGTGTCGTTAACAAACTCATTGCCGCCAGTGTCTTTGAATGGGACTGACGGAGAATGCATGATTT
>CAXBRX010000034.1:0-14679 GCA_963977835.1 uncultured Derxia sp. | reverse complement strand
CTTGGATAGATCGATCTGTTCGGATAGATCGTCAAGCATGCTCTGCAGCCGGCGGCGAGTGAATACAGGCATGTCTTCCAGTGGACAGAGTTCTCCACGTATCCGAGTGCCATTATTGTTGTGATTAGCGAACGACGCTAGGTGGGCGATTTGCGCGGCAGATTTGCCCCGCCCCGCCCGCTGCCCCAAGTTGCGTGTGAGGGCCCAGGTTCAGGCCGATTTTGCGAGCGAAGGAGAGGTGGGTACGCGCCGGTGGCACGCCTTGGGTTGGCGTGCCGGCGGGGCGTGGGCCCCACCCGACTGGTCGGCCGCAGGCCGACGCGAGCGCATGAGGCCTGAGCCTGGGCCCTCACACGCAACCACGCACGAACCGAACTAATCGCGCCGACGCGCCGGCAGCACAGTCGGTTGCGCCTCGGCCAAAGTCTTCGGCCAATCGAGCGAAGAATGCAGCCCACGGCTTTCATGCCGCGCCACCGCGCTTTCGACGATCAGCGACGCCACATCCACGAGGTTGCGCAATTCGAGCAGATCGCGCGTCACGCGGAAGTTGGCGTAGTACTCGTCGATCTCGGCGCGCAGCAGCTTGATGCGGTTGCGCGCGCGCTCCAGGCGCTTGTTGGTGCGCACGATGCCCACGTAGTTCCACATCGCGCGGCGCAGTTCGTCCCAGTTGTGCGCAATGACGACTTCTTCGTCGCCGTTGGTCACGCGGCTTTCGTCCCAGGGCTTCACGGCGGCCGGCGCACGCTGCGCTTGCGCGAGGATGTCTTCGGCCGCGGCGGTGCCGAGCACCACGCATTCGAGCAAGGAGTTGGAGGCGAGCCGGTTGGCGCCGTGCAGGCCGGTGCAGGCGGTCTCGCCGATGGCGTACAGGTTCGCCACATCGGTATGGCCGGCCAGGTCGGTCAGCACGCCGCCGCAGGTGTAATGCGCGGCCGGCACCACGGGAATCGGCTCGCGCGTGATGTCGATGCCAAAGCTCAGGCACGTGGCGTGGATGGTCGGGAAGTGTTCCTGGATGAATTCGGGGCCGCGATGCGCAATGTCCAGGTGCACATAGTCGAGGCCGCGCTTTTTCATTTCGTAGTCGATGCTGCGCGCCACGATGTCGCGCGGCGCGAGCTCGGCGCGCTCGTCATGCTCGGGCATGAAGCGCTTGCCGGCATCGGCGCCGGCCGCGGGCGGCAGCTTGAGCAGGCCGCCTTCGCCGCGCACCGCTTCGCTGATGAGAAACGACTTGGCGTAGGGGTGGTACAAGCAGGTCGGGTGGAACTGGATGAATTCCATGTTCGCCACCCGGCAGCCGGCGCGCCAGGCCATTGCAATGCCGTCGCCGGTCGCGGTGTCGGGGTTGGTGGTGTAGAGGTAGACCTTGCCGGCGCCGCCCGCGGCCAGAATCACCTGGTTGGCGGCAATCGCTTGCACCGGCCCGCCGTTGATCGGCTGCACATAAATGCCGGTGCAACGTCCGCCATCCACGATCACATCGAGCGCGAGATGATGTTCGAGCAGGGTGATGTTGGGGTGGGCGCGCACGAGGTCGGCAAGCGTCACTTGCACCGCATGGCCGGTGGCATCGGCCGCGTGGATGATGCGGCGGTGGCTGTGGCCGCCTTCGCGCGTGAGGTGAAAGCCGAATTCGCTCGCGTCGCGCGTGAAGGGCACGCCGAGCTTGATCAGCCATTCGATCGAGCGGCGGCTGCGCTCGACGATAAAGCGCACGGCCTGTTCATCGCACAAGCCGGCGCCGGCGATCAGGGTGTCGCGCACATGCGCTTCCACGCTGTCGTCGGAGCCGAGCACGGCGGCGATGCCGCCTTGGGCCCAGTCGCTGGCGCCTTCGCCCAGCGCTTGTTTACCGATCAGAAGGACTTTGCGCTGGTCTGCCAGGCGCAACGCAGAGGTCAACCCGGCCAGGCCGGTGCCGACGATGGCTACATCGAACTCGGATTTCATCGTGATGGCGCTGCGGCGCCGGTTGTCGGCGCCGCTTCAGAAAGAGGTGGCCGTCGCGCCCCGGCTGTGCGCAGTCCGCGCAGTCTGGCCCCACGCAACGGGATGAGGGTCGCAGTCTAGCGCTTATCGGCGCGGCTGGGCACGCGCGTGCCGCCTCAAAGATGCCCGAGCGCCATTGCGCCGAGCACAGCGCCGATGCCCGCAAATCCGTAGACGATGCGCATCAACCAGCTGCGGCGCGTGATGAGCGCAATGGCCGACAACGCGATGCCGACTTGCAAGGCCGTCGTGGCCTGGGCCCAGCGGTGGTGCTGGTGCATTTCTTCTTCAGAGCGTCGATCCCATTCGCGCGATTCGGCTTCGAGCTTTTCGGCCTCGGCCTTGATGTCGGCCTTTTCCTTGGCGTAGCGCTCGATGTCGGTGTGCAGCTTTCCGACCACGTCGGGCGGCGCAATCATCGCGGTGTATTCGGCCATGTTCTGCTTGGTGCTCTTGGCCTGGTAATAACTCCATTGATTCGCCGCGGAGGTTTTCTCGATGGCCGCGTTGTTCTTGGCGAGCGCCGCTTCGGCTTGCGTCAGGCCGCCCATGTAGCTCATCAACGCGCCGACGGTCGCGAGGATGGCCGTGGTGACGGCCACGCGCCCGGGCAGGCTGTCGGGCGCCGCACCATGCTCGGCCGCATGTTCGATTTCATGATCGTGCGGGCCGTGGACGTGGAAATGATCTCCGGACATGGATCGGTGCTCCTGTGAAGGCGGTGCGGCGACTCAGATGCGTTCGTAGGTGACGAAGTCGTAGCGCAGCGGCGGGGTGTCTTCGGTGTGGTTGACCTCGCGGCGGACTTCGCGAAAACGTTGCGCGTCCACGGCGGCGAGGGCGGCGTCGCCTTCGTAATCGTGGTCGATCTCGGTGATGATGAGCCGGTCCGCGCGCGGAATCGCCTCGGCATAGAGTTGCGCGCCGCCGATCACGAAGGCTTCTTCGGCGTCGCCCGCAAGCGCAATGGCTTCATCGAGCGAGGCGGCACGTTCGCAGCCTGAATGGCTCCAATCGGCATTGCGCGTCACCACGATGTTGCGGCGCCCGGGCAGCGGGCGGCCGATCGATTCGAAGGTCTTGCGGCCCATGATGATGGGCTTGCCCATCGTGGTGCGCTTGAAATGGCCGAGTTCGCCCGGGATGTGCCAGGGCAGGGCGTTGTCGCGCCCGATGATGCCGTTGCGCGCGCGCGCAACGATGATCGACAAGAGAGTCATCTGGAGGCTCGCTTCAGACCGCGACCGGCGCCTTGATGGCCGGATGCGGGTCATAGCCTTCGAAGGCGAAATCTTCGTAGGCGTAATCGAAGATCGATGCGGGTTTGCGTGCAATCACGAGCTTGGGGTAAGGCCGCGCCTCGCGCGCAAGCTGGGTCTGCACCTGCTCGAAATGGTTGGTGTAGATGTGGCAATCGCCGCCGGTCCAGATGAAATCGCCGACCTCCAGATCGCATTGCTGCGCCACCATGTGGGTCAGCAGCGCATAGCTCGCGATGTTGAAAGGCACGCCCAGGAAGATGTCGGCGCTGCGCTGGTAAAGCTGGCAACTGAGCTTGCCTTCGGCCACATAAAACTGAAAGAAGGCATGGCAAGGCGGCAGCGCCATTTGCGGAATTTCGCCCACGTTCCAGGCGCTCACGATGATGCGGCGCGAATCGGGGTTTTTCTTGAGGGTCTCGATCACCTGGGCGATCTGGTCCACATGGCCGCCATCGGGCGTGGGCCAGGCGCGCCATTGCACGCCGTACACCGGCCCCAAGTCGCCGTCTGCGCGCGCCCATTCGTTCCAGATCGAAACGCCGCGCTCTTGCAACCATTTCACATTCGAGTCGCCGCGCAGGAACCAGAGCAGTTCGTAAACGATGCTCTTGGTATGCAGCTTCTTGGTGGTGACGAGCGGAAAACCTTGCGTCAGATCGAAGCGCATCTGATGGCCGAACACGCTTTTGGTGCCGGTGCCGGTGCGGTCGGTCTTGGCCACGCCATGTTCGTATACATGGCGCATGAAGTCTTCGTACGGGGTGACGACGGGTGTGGGGTGGGCGGCGTGTGGCATGGGGCGCATTCTAGTGGAATGCGCCCGCCCGCCGCGCCTGCCGCGCCCGTGAGCGCGGCAGCAAACCATTGCGATCAGTAGGTGTAGAAGCCGTGCTTGGTCTTGCGGCCGAGGTAGCCGGCTTCGACCATTTCGACCAGCAACGGCGCCGGACGGTATTTCGGGTCTTTGAAGCCTTCGAACAGCACTTGCATGACGGCGAGTTCGACATCGAGGCCGATCAGATCGCACAAGGCCAAGGGCCCGATCGGATGGTTGCAGCCGAGTTTCATCGCGTCGTCGATCTCTTGCGCGGTGGCGAGCTTTTCGCCGAGCGCGAAGATGGCTTCGTTGATCATCGGGCAAAGCAGACGATTGACCACGAATCCGGGCGAGTTGCGCACTTGCACCGGCGTCTTGCCGACCTTCTTGGCGAGTTCTTCGACCACGGCATAGGTCGCGTCGGAGGTTTGCAGGCCGCGGATGAGTTCGACCAAGGCCATCATCGGCACCGGGTTGAAGAAGTGCATGCCCACCACTTTGTCGGCGCGGCCGGTGGCGGCGGCCAGCTTGGTCACCGAGATCGACGAGGTGTTGGTGGCCAGGATGGTGTCGGGCTTGATGATCTTGTCGATCTGCTTGAACAAGTCGAGTTTGAGCGCGAGGTTTTCGGTCGCGGCTTCAATGACCAAGTCCACGCCCGCATGCGCGTCGAGCGAGGTGGCCGTCTTGATGTGGGCGAGCGCCGCGGCCTTGGCCTCGGCGGTCATTTTTTCTTTCTTGACGAGGCGGTCGAGGCTGCCGCTGATGGTGGCCAAGCCTTTGTCGACCTGGGCCTGGCCGATGTCGGTCAGCACCACGTCCACGCCGCTGACTGCAAACGCTTGCGCAATGCCATTGCCCATGATCCCTGCGCCAACCACGCCTACGGTATTGATGCTCATGCGGTGTTCTCCTTGGTTCGACGTTGAAAAGGATGCGCGCCTTGGGTGCTGGACCCGGCGCGCTTATCGCCACCACGCACTTTAACGGTGATCGGTGAAATTTGCTGCGATGCGACAGAGGGGCGTTGCGCCCGCTTATTGCGCTATGCAGTGAGCTGAAGTTCGGCTAGGCGCGCATACAAGCCGCCCGAATGCCGCAATTGCGCCGGGCTGCCGGTCTCGACGATGCGGCCATGCTCCATGACCACGATGCGGTCGGCGCGTTGCACGGTGGCCAGGCGATGCGCGATCACGATCGTGGTGCGCCCGGCCATCGCGGCTTCCAGGCCTTGCTGGACCAATTGCTCGCTTTCCGCGTCGAGGGCCGAAGTGGCTTCGTCGAGCAGCAACAACGGGGCGTTTTTGAGGATGGCGCGCGCAATGACGATGCGCTGGCGTTGCCCGCCCGACAACCGCACGCCGCGCTCGCCGAGGAAGGTGTGGTAGCCGGTGCGGTCGCCGTCACTGAGTTTGAGGATGAAGTCGTGCGCAAGCGCCGCTTTGGCCGCGGCGATCACGTCGTCGTCGCTCGCGTCGGGCCGGCCGTAACGGATGTTCTCCATCGCATCGGCCGAGAAAATGACCGGGTCTTGCGGCACCACGGCGATGCGTGCGCGCAGATCTTCGAGGCGCAGCGTGCGCAGATCGACCCCATTGAAGCGCACTGCGCCCGCGCCGGGATCGATGTCGTAAAAGCGTTGCAGCAACTGGAACACCGTGGTCTTGCCGGCGCCCGACGGGCCGACCAGGGCCACGGTTTCGCCGGGTGCCACGCTGAGGGTGTAGCCGTCGAGCGCGGCGGTCTGGGGCCGCGACGGGTAATGGAAATGCACCGCGTCGAATTGCACCTCGGCGCGCTCGGGCTGCGGCAAGGGAGCGGGTTCGGCGGGCGAGGTGATCGGTGCTGGCGCATGCAGGAGTTCCATCAGGCGCTCGGTCGCGCCGGCGGCGCGCTGCATGTCGCCCCAGACTTCGGCGATGACGCCCACCGAACCCGCGACGATGCCGGCATACAGCACGAAGGACGCGAGTTGGCCGCCCGTCATGTCGCCGGCCACCACGGCGCGCGCGCCCAGCCAGAGCACGAAGACGATGGCGCCGAACACGCCCGAAATGATGAGCGCGGTCAGCATGGCGCGCACGCGGGTGCGTTTCATGGCCGAGCCGAAACCGCGCTCGACCGCGTCGGCGAAACGGGCCGATTCGCGCGGCTCCTGGGTGTAGGCCTGCACGGTGCTTGCGGCATTGAGCACTTCGCCCGCGAGCGCCGAGGCATCGGCGATGCGGTCTTGCGATTCACGCGAGAGTTTGCGCACCCGCCGCCCGATCAACAGGATGGGCGCGACCACGAGCAACAACAGGCCGATGTTGACGGCGAACAATTTGAAGCTCGTCACGGCCAGCATCACCATGCCGCCCGCAAATTGAAAGGCCGAGCGCAGGCCCATCGAAATCGACGAGCCGACGACCGTCTGCACCAACGTGGTGTCGGCGGTCAGGCGCGACAGCACTTCGCCGGTTTGCAAGGTCTCGAAGAATTGCGGCGATTGCCGCAGCACGCGCGCATAAACGGCGCTGCGCAAATCGGCCGTGACGCGCTCGCCGAGCCAACTGACCATATAAAAGCGCGCCGCCACCGCCGCGGCCCAGAACACCGCGAGTGCGAACAGAAACAGGAAATGCCCTTGGATGCCGGCGCCGTTGCTGGCTTGGTCGATCGAATGTTTGACGAAGCCTTGGTCGATCAGATCGCGAAAGGCGAGCGGCACCACGAGCAGCGTGGCTGCACCGACGCACAACAACACGAAGGCCGTGATGATGCGTGCGCGGTAAGGGCGCAGGAAAGGCTTGAGCGCGGCGAGTGCCGACAAGCGCCGCGCCGCAGGCTGGGCGGCGTCCGAGGGTGGGGCAGTGCGGGGAGCGTCGGGCATCGCGGGCCTAGGGAAATGTTCTGGTGAGCGATTTTCCTACATCACCGGCCGAGAAAAGCCGACATGGGAAAAGCCTTGGGTGCGCCGTTATTCAAACGCAAGAGGGGAAATGCATTCCGCGCCAGCCCTCGTCGCCCTTGAACGGATTTTTGCATGATGCATACCTTGCCGCTGCGCCTGCTTGAAGATCATCCGACCCGTGCCCATGAATTGCGCGTTGCGCGTCTGGCGCGCGCGATTGCGCGTCGCATGGGGCTGTCGCATGCCGATGTCGCCCTGATCGGGCGCGCGGCCCGGGTTCATGACATCGGCAAGGTCGCCGTGCCTTTGCAATTGCTGGAAAAGCCGAGCAGCCTCGGCGACCATGAGCGCGAATCGATCGAGCGGCATTCGGCCGCCGGGTTCGATCTGCTTTGCCAGGCCGGCGCGCCGATCAAGGTGGCCCTGATCGCTTTGCAACACCATGAACGCCTCGACGGCTCGGGCTATCCGAGCGGTGCCTCGGGCGATGCGATCCTGATGGAATCGCGCATCGTCGCGGTGGCCGATGTGGTCGATGCGATCGTTTCGCGCCGTGCCTACAAACCTGCGATGGCGTATGACGCCGCCATCGAAGAACTCGTCGCCGGGCGCACCAAGCGCTACGACCCGGTGGTCGTCGATGCTTGCCTGGCGGTGTTGCAGGAACGCGAAATCGCCGATTGAACGGCGCCGCGTTCAGAGCGTGAAATCCATCCCGGCGATCAAGGCGCCGGGGGCGAGCACGGTATTGGTCGAACGGAAGCCGTAATTCGAGGTGTCGACGATCAATTCGCGCTCGCGCGTGAGCGCTTGCAAGGCCTCGCCGAACAAATCGAAATAGCTGGCGTCGAAACGCATCGGTTCGCAGGCCGCGACCGCGACGCCGTTTTCGACCCAAAGCGTGGCAAAGCGCGTCATGCCGGTGGCACGCGCGTTCGCCCGGTCGGAATAATTGAGATACCAGAGGTTGTTGATGTACAGGCCGTCGCCGAGCGCGGCGGCGGCGTCGGCCATGGGCAAATCGCCGGGCGCGAGGCTCAAGGCGACCGCGAGTTCGTCGTCGGCCCCGGTCGGCGTCAGGCCGTATTCGGCCGCGGTGCGCGCGCTCACGATGGCGTTGGCATGGCGGCCTTGCCGGATCAGCGCATGGGTGCTCGCACGCGCAAAACCGAGGCTGTCGAAGGCCGGCGCATAGCCGGTCGCGAGATCGTCGCTCAGGCTGAATTGCGGATGGAAATGCGCTTGGTCCGCGACGAGTTTTTGCAGGCTGCTGCGTTTGGTGGCCTGTTCCTTGGCCGAGAAACCGCCCCATTGCATGAGGTCGAGCAGATCGCCGACCGCGGCCGGCGCCAGAAACACGCGATGGCGGCCGGGCTCGATCGTGCGCAACGGGCGCTCGAACACGGCAAGCTGGGCATGGGCGCGTGCGAGCGCCTGCTCGAAGGCCTGCGGCGACCAGACCCGGCCGGCCACCATCGCCTTGACCGCGCGGTTGCCTTGCCGATGCAGGCTGAAATCGAAGACCACGCCTTCGACTTCATTCCAATGGCGCACGCCATGATGATTGGCGCAGCCCGACATCATCGGCCCCACGCTCAACAGCCCGACCAGATCATGGCCGTGGGCGATGCGCACGATGTCGCGCGCAATGGCTTGCGCATCGAGATGGTCGGCATGCTGGACGCGGCAGGAGGTTTGCGGTTGCTCGTTGAGCGCCAGATACGGATCGTCGGGCAGGCTGGGCAGCAGCGCTTGCAACTCGGCGCACGCGGCCTGCAGGCGCGGTTTGTCATGATTGAACTGGCCCGAGATCGCGAGCGTGCGCGAGGCATGGCGGCGCCCGTCGATGAGCCTGACCGTGACTTGCGCGAGATCGAGATGGCCGGCCTGGCGGATGGCCGCATGGTTGAAGCGCACGAAATCGGACGCTTCGGCCTGCAAGAACAAAGACCAGCCCAGGCCCGCCGGACAGCAATACGGCATGGCCTGTACCAACTGCTCGAAATGCGTCTGCATGGAGGTTGCGGGACGGTGCATGGAAGATGGCATGTCAGGCCGCTGCGCCAAAGACATCGACTTGCCGGAACAGGCAGGCCGGCGCCGCATGGCCCACATGGATGGTCTGGCCGGGTTCGCCCTTGCCGCAATACGGCGTGCCCAGCACTTCGAACGTGCTTTCATCGCCGACCGCGGCCAGGCTGCGCCAGAACGCGGCCGAGGTGCCGCGGTAATTGGGGTTGCGCACGACGGTGGTCAGGCGGCCGTTTTCGATCAACTGGCCCCATTCACAGCCAAACTGGAATTTGTTGCGCATGTCGTCGATCGACCAACTGACATTGGTGCGCACGAGCACGCCGCGTTCGGTGCTTGCGATCATGTCGTCGAGGCTGCTCGATCCGGGTTCGATGTTCAGATTGGCCATGCGGTCGATCGGCGGCCGTTGCCAGCCTGCCGCGCGCGCATTGGCCACCGGCGCGAGCGCATGCCCGGCCTGGGCGGCGCGATGCGCCGAGGTCGCGCTGCCGAGCGGGCGCATCAGGATGCCGCGCTCGATCAACAGCGTTTTTTGCGCCGGCTGGCCGTCGTCGTCGTAGGCATAGGAGGCGTATTGCTCGGCGCGGGTCGGGTCGAAACTCACATTGAGCAATTCAGACCCGTAGCGGTAGCTGCCGAACATGTCGAGCGTGACGAAACTCGTGCCCGCGAAATTGCGCTCGTCGCCGAGGATGCGGTCGAGTTCGAGCGGATGGCCGATCGATTCATGGATCTGCAGCACCATCTGATCGGGCATTGCGAGCAGGTCCATGCGGCCGCTCGGACAATTGGGCGCGTAGAGCAATTGCAGCGCTTCGTCGGCGATGCGGGCGCCGCTGCCGACCAGGCCCGAAGCGGCGATCGCCTCCATGCCGCCTTGCCGGCAATAGCCGTTGTATTGCCCGCCCAGGCTGCGGGTCTGGGTGCGGCCCGCGTCATGGACCGTGACGCTCACATTGGGCCGTACCTGCCGATGGCGCTGGATGATCTCGCCGCCCTGGTTGCTGAACCAGTAATGATCGACCTCCGACCATTGCAGCGTGGTGTAGCGATCGACGACCCGCGCGTCGCGCCCAGCGCCGGCATCCTCGGCCATCAGGACTTCGATCATGCTGCGCGCATCGGGCAGCGGCGCGTCGAGGTTGGGCGAGGCGAATTCGCCTTGCACGGCGGCGTTGGCCGGCGCCACGAAATGCGCCACGCCATGCGCGGCACTGGTGCGCGCCCAGGCGCAGGCGCGATCGAGCGCGCGTTGCAAGCCATGGGTCGAAAGGTCGGCGGTCGCGGCATAGCCGATGCCGCCGCCGTCGATCACGGTCAGCATCGCGCCGGTGTCGGTGGTCAGGCGCGGCGGTTCGGCAATGCCGGTGCGTACGCCCAATTCGGTGTCGCTGCGGCTGACGATGCGCAAGGACCAGAACTCAACGTTGGCGCTCAGATCGCGCAGGCTGGCGCGGGCATGATCGAGCAAGGAAGATGGGCGCGGCATGTGCAGGACTGCGTCGGCGGACCGGCGGATGACGAAGCCGCCATCATAGGTGGGACACCTTACGCGCTTGGAGCCTCCGCGCGCTGCGAATGACGCCGATGGGGTGATCAATTATATGAAATGTAATATGAATGCAGGCGTGCTGTCCGATTCCGGCCAATTCTGCAATCTACTAAATTCCACTACCGTGTTTAGGTGACAGAGGATCACCTAGCTGTGGCGTTTCACACCACTTCGATGGCCAGCGCCGGCTCGGTGCGGGCTTGCAAATGCCCGATCTGAGCCGCTTGCGCAAAGCCCTGGCCGCGCAGCGTGTCGAGCACCGGCCCGACTTCCGTGGGGGCACAGGCGATCAGCAGGCCGCCCGAGGTTTGCGGATCGGTCAGCAAAGCCTGGGCATGGCCGGGCAGGGTGGCGCCGAGGCGTATTTGCGCGCCGATGCCGGCCCAGTTGCGCGCTGAGGCGCCGGTGACATGCCCGGCCTGGCACAGGCCGACGGCTTGCTCGATCAGGGGCACGCGTGCCCACTCGATGCAGGCGGTGAGATTGGCGCCGTTGGCGAGTTCGCGCGTGTGGCCGAGCAGGCCAAAGCCGGTCACATCGGTCAGCGCATGCACGCCATCGTTTTGCGCCAAGGTGGCGCCGGGTCGGTTGAGCTGGGTCGTCACCTCGATCATGCGCGTATACCCGGCGGCATCGAGCGCGCCTTTTTTGAGCGCGGCCGAGAGCACGCCGACACCGATCGGTTTGCTGAGGATCAGCGCGTCGCCGGCCTGCGCAGCGCTATTGCGTTTGAGTTGGCGCGGATGGACGAGGCCAAGCACCACCAGGCCGTAGATCGGCTCGACCGAGTCGATGGTATGGCCGCCCGCGATCGGGATGCCGGCGTCGCGGCAGACCGCCTGGCCGCCGGCCAGAATGCGTTCGATGGTGTCGGCCGGCAGGCGGTTGATCGGCATCGCGACGATCGCGAGCGCCAGGATGGGCGTGCCGCCCATCGCATAGACGTCGCTGATCGCGTTGGTGGCCGCGATGCGCCCGAAGTCGTAGGCATCGTCGACGATGGGCATGAAGAAATCGGTGGTCGCGATCAGCGCTTGTTCGTCGTTGAGCTGCCAGACCGCGGCGTCGTCGCTGGTCTCGATGCCGACCAGCAATTGCGGCGGCAGCACGCCCGGCGCCTGATGCCGCAACAGATCGGCCAGCACGCCGGGCGCGATCTTGCAGCCGCAGCCGCCGCCATGGGAAAACGAAGTCAGGCGCAGCGGGTCGGGCGTGGTGCTCATGCGGGCGTGGGCTGGGTGTGGGCGAGCACGGAATCGATCAGATGCAGCACGGCGTCGCGTTCGCGCTCGGGTTCGAACAAAGGCCGGCGCGCATGGCATTGCGCCTTCAGATGCCGCCGGAAGGCATGGTCGCGCTCGGTGCGCAGCAACAGACGCGCGAGGTCGTCGGGGTCACCGGGCGAAAAATAACCGTCGTAGTCCTGGCCCAGCATGCCCAGATTGCCCGAGATGCGGCTGGCCAGCACGCGCACATCGCTCATCACGGCTTCGACGATGACATTGGCGCCGCCTTCGATGCGGCTGGTGGTGACGAGGGCGCGCGCGCGCCGGATCAATTCACGCGTGGCGTGGTGCGACAACTCGCCGATCCAGGTGTAATGCAGGCCATGGGCCGATTCGGCGGCGCGTTCGAATTCAGCATCGAGCGCACGCCCGATCTGCACGATGCGGATCATCGAGGTCGGCGGCAACCGGTGCGCGGCCTGCATCAAGGTGATCGGATCTTTTTCGCGGCGCAGATGGCCGACGCAGACGATTTCGAAAGCATCGCGGCGCGGTTCATGACGCGCTTCGAAGGCCGCCGATTGATAAATGACTTCGACCTTGTGGCGCAGCCACGGATCGATCTCGAACTTGGCTTGCGGCTGCAGCACCACCAGGCGCTGCGCGAGCGTGAGCACATGGGCCGCAGTCGGATGGCGATGGATGTCGCGATAGACATCGGTGCCGGTCAGCACCACCACGACCGGGCGCCCCGGGTAGGCGGCGGTGAACGATTCGATCGCCTCGGCGCTGCGATGCGCATGCAAGGCGATCAGCAGATCGGGGGCCGATCCATACCAGCCATCGGAGATTTCGACCTCGTAATGCGGGGCCAGGATGCCGGCCCAGCGCCGAGCGGTCTGCCAATTGCCGTTGTTGGCGTGCTCGAGTCCGGGCGAGACGATGAGGACGGACGGTTTCATGCCCTCGGGTGGAGTGCCTCCGGCGCGCGCGCCGGAGGATTTCCTGGTGGAGTCATCGACGGGCGGTATTGGCTCGTCCGGGGCGTCCCGCGGCGGCATGCCGGGTGCGCGTGCTGTGCTTGCGCGTGGAAGCGGTGCGGCTCGTCGCGCCCGCGCGCTTGGGCGAAGCGCTGACGGTGCGCTCGATGAACACGGTCTGACCGCTCTGCAGGCGCACCGACGGGCTGAAGCCGTTCCATTGCGCCAATTGGGTCGTCGTTACGCGCTGGCGTTTGGCCAGACTCGCGAGCGATTCGCCTTTGCGCACCTTGACCGCCACGCGCTTGACGGTGCGCGTCGGTTCATAAAGCAAGGTGGCGTTCTCGGCCACGTCGGCCGGGATGTCGCCTTCGACGCCGGCCGGCTTGGGCACCAGCAAGGTCGCGCCCGGACGCAGGCGCGCACCGGCGGGCACACCGTTGATGTCGCGCAGACGCGCGGTCGTGGTGTGGAATTGCGCGGCGACCGAATCCAGCGTGTCCTTGGACTCCATCTTGTACGCGGTGTACGACGACAGCGAGCCTTGCGCGAAATCGAGGTTGGCGAGGAATTGCTCGGCCTTGTCTTTGGGCAGCACCAATTGCGGCATGGTGGCGCCGACGATCACCGGCTTGTTGAACGACGGGTTCAGCGCGCGGAATTCGTCGACCGACATGCCTGCGAAACGCGCGGCGGTGTCGATGTCGATGTCGCGATTCTTGGTGATGGTCGTGAAGTACTCTTCATTCTCGACCGGCGGCAAAGCGAGGTTGAACTGCTTGGGGTTGGCGATGATGTTCTTCACCGCCTGCAGCTTGGGCACATAGAGCCGGGTTTCGCCGGGCATCTTCAAGGATTCGTAATTGGTCGGCTTGCCGCGCTTCTGGTTCTGCGTGATGGCGCGTTGCACCGCGCCTTCGCCCCAGTTGTAGGCGGCGAGCGCCAATTGCCAATCACCGAACATGTCGTGCAGCTTGCTCAGGTAATCGAGGGCGGCACGCGTCGATTCGAGCACGTCGCGGCGCTCGTCGAGGAACATGTTCTGCTTGAGCCCGTAAGTTTTGCCGGTGCCCGGGATGAACTGCCACATGCCCGAGGCCTTGGCCTTGGACATTGCTTCGGGATTGAAGGCCGATTCGATGAAAGGCAGCAGCGCGATCTCGGTCGGCATGTTGCGGCGTTCGATTTCGCCGACGATGTGATAGAGGTAGCGGCTCGCGCGTTCGGTCATGCGGCCGACGTATTCGGGCTTGCTCGCGTAGAACTTTTCGGTGCGGTCGACCAGCGGGCCGGTCAGATCGGGCATGCGAAAGCCGCGCCGGATGCGGTCCCAAAGGTCTTTCGGATCTTCGGCGGTCGGGTCGGGCGTGGCGGCGGTTTGTGCGTTGGGCAGGGCGCCGTTGAGCAATGCTTCCGGGTTGGCGGTTGCAGGCGCCGCCGGGGCGCCGGGTGCGGTGGTGTCGATCGTCACCGTGAAGCCTGCCGAAGCGGCGCTCTGATTGCCTGCTCCGTCGGTCACACGCGACGTAATCGCGTAGGTCGTGCCGTTGGTCAACGCGCCGGTTTGGACGTCGGCATAGCCGTTGGCGATGTCGGTTGCGGTCAAGGTGTACGAAGTACCGAGTTGGGTTCCCGTACCGCTGCCGTCGTAGAGTTGGATTGTGTTGCCGGCCACCGCACCCGTGCCGCTCAAGTTGATCCGAACCGTCAGGTCGGTGTCGTTCGTGCGATCACCGCTCGTCAAGGCTCCCGTCACCGGAGATATATTGTCGGTCACCGACGTGATCGACGGCGCATTGGGTGCCGTCGTGTCGATCGTCACCGTGAAGCTGCCGGAAGCGGTGCTCTGGTTGCCGGCTCCGTCGGTGATGCGCGACGTAATCGCGTACGTCGTGCCGTTGGTCAACGCACCGGTCT
>CAXBRX010000033.1:0-14897 GCA_963977835.1 uncultured Derxia sp. | reverse complement strand
GCCGTGAACCAGAGCCAGTATTTGGAAACGAACACCGGGCTGGCTTCGACGCCGAGCGCGAGCGAAATCAGGATGAAGCTGCCCGCGAAAATGCGGATCAGGCGGTCGACGGTCATGCGGTTTCTCCTTCAGAGGGTGCGTATTTGCGGCGGTTGATGGCGTAGTACAAGACCGGGATCACCACCAGCGTGAGCACGGTCGAGACGAAGATCCCGAACAGCAACGAAATGGCCAGGCCGTTGAAGATCGGGTCGTCGAGGATGAACAGCGCGCCCATCATCGCGGCCACCGCGGTCAGCACGATCGGTTTGGCGCGCGTCGCGGCGGCATCGATCGTCGCTTGCGCGAACGGCACGCCTTCGTCGATGCGGAGATGGATGAAATCGACCAGCAGGATCGAGTTGCGCACGATGATGCCGGCCAGCGCGATCATCCCGATCATCGAGGTGGCGGTGAATTGCGAGCCGAGCAGCGCATGGCCTGGCATCACGCCGATGATGGTCAGCGGGATCGGCGCCATGATCACGAGCGGCGTGACATAGCTGCGGAACTGGCCGACCACCAGCAGGTAGATGAGGATCAGGCCCACCGCATAGGCGGCGCCCATGTCGCGGAAGGTTTCGTAGGTCACCTGCCATTCGCCATCCCATTTGAGCGCGGGCTGGGTGTATTGGTCGGTCGGCTGGCGGATCCAATATTCGGCGAGCGATCCGAGGCCCATCTTTTCCATCGTCGAACGGATGCCGAACATGCCGTACAAAGGCGAGTCGGTCGTACCGCCCATGTCGCCGAACACATAAGTGACCGGGAGCAGATCCTTGTGATAGATCGGCTGGTCGCGCGTGATTTGCGCGGCTTGCACCAGCTCGGAGATGAGCACCGGGCCGTTGCTGCCCATCACGCGCAGCTTGAGCACGCGATTCAGATCGCCTTGCTGGGCTGCGGGCAGGCGCAATTGCACCGGCACCGCATACTTGGCCTGGGGATCATGGGCGGGCGTCACGTCTTCACCGGCCAGCGCGATGCGCACGGTGCGCGCGATGTCGGCCGCCGCCACGCCGAGCAAGGCCGCCTTGTGCTGATCGATGCGCAAAACGATTTGCGGCGCCGGATCGGCGGTCGAATCGTCGATCGCGTGAATGTCGGGCGTCGCGGCATAAGCGGCGCGGATCTGCTTGGCGAGCGCATTGCGGCGCGCATCGTCGGGCGAATAGACCTCGGCCACGATCGGGCTCATCACCGGCGGTCCGGGCGGCACTTCGACCACCTTCAGGTCGGCGCCCCATTTGTCGGCCACCGCCTGCAAGGCCGGGCGGACTGCGGTCGCGATCTCATGGCTTTTGCGATGGCGCTCGTGCTTGTCGACCAGGTTCACCTGCAGATCGCCTTGTTGCGGTTCGGTGCGCAGGTAGTACTGGCGCACCAGGCCGTTGAAGTTGATCGGCGCCGACGTGCCCGCATACGACTGCACGGTGGTGACTTCGGGGACGCTGCGCAGCACCTCGGCCAAGTCACCGAGGACGGCATTGGTGCGCTCGACCGGGGTACCGGTCGGCATGTCGACCACGACCTGGAACTCCGACTTGTTGTCGAAGGGCAGCATCTTGAGCACGACCAACTTCACCGCCGCGAGGCTGACCGAAATGACGATGGCCAGCGCAATGCCGCCCCAGAGCAGGCGCCGATTGCGGCGCGCTTTCGGCGCATCGAGGAAGGGCCGCATCACATAGGTGAAGAAGCGCTGCAGGCGTTCGCCGAGCTTGTCGGCTGCGGCCGGCGCGTGGTGGGCGCCATGGTCGCCGACCATGCCCAGGCGCAAGGCCAGCCAAGGCGTCACGATGAAGGCCACGAGCAAGGACAGCAGCATGCCCATCGACGAATTGATCGGGATCGGGCTCATGTACGGGCCCATGAGGCCGGTCACGAAGGCCATCGGCAGCAGCGCGCCGATCACGGTCATGGTCGCGAGGATGGTGGGGGCGCCGACTTCGTCGACCGCGCCGGGGATCATCTCGGCGGCGGGGGTGTCGGGCTCGAGCGCGCGGCGGCGGTGGATGTTTTCGACCACCACGATGGCGTCGTCGACCAGGATGCCGATCGAGAAGATCAGTGCGAACAAGGACACCCGGTTGATCGTGAAGCCCCAGGCCCAGGACGCGAACAGCGTGGCGGCCAGCGTCAGGACCACCGCGATGCCGACCACCGCCGCTTCGCGCCGGCCGAGCGTGGCCCAGACCAGGGCCACCACCGACAGCGTGGCGAAGATGAGCTTCTGGATGAGTTTTTGCGCCTTGTCGCTCGCGGTCTGGCCGTAATTGCGCGTGACCGTCATTTCGACGCCGTCGGGAATGACTTCGCCCTTGAGCGCTTCGACGCGCGCCAGCACATCGTCGGTCACGGTCGAGGCATTCGCCCCCGGCTTCTTCGAGATCGACAGCGTGACCGCGGGCCAGGCGCCGTCATGGTCGTAATGGGTGACGTAGCGGGTCGGCAGCTCGGGGCCGGCGCTGACCCGCGCGACATCGCTCAGGTAAATGGGCCGATCGCCCGCGACACCGACCACGATGCGCTTGGCATCCTCGGCGTTCTGAATGAACACCCCGGTGCGCAATTCGACTTCGGCGTTGTCGCGCACCAGGCGGCCCGCGATCGTCGAAGCGTTGGCCGCCTGCAAGGCACCCGCAACCTGGGCCGCGGTGAGGCCTTGTGCGGCCAGACGTTCGCTGTCGAGTTCGACGCGCACCACATCGTCATGCGCGCCGACCGTCACCATCTCGCGGGTGCCGGGCGCGCGCTTGAGTTCGGTCTCGAGCGTATGCGCGATCTTTTGCAGATCGTAGGCGCCGCGCTGCTGGTCCTTGGTGTAGAGCGTGAGCGTGAGCACCGGCACATCGTCGATGCCCTTGGGCTTGACCACGAACTGGCCGACGCCCGCGTATTGCGGCAGCCAATCGCTATGGCTGTTGAGCACGTCGTACAGCTTGACCAGCGCGGCGATGCGGTCTTCGCCGACCTTGTATTGCACCGTCAGCACGGCCATGCCGGGCTGGGTCACGGAGTACACATGGTCGATCCCCGCGATCTGCGAAAGAATCTGCTCGGCCGGCACCGTGACCAGGCTTTCCACTTCCTTGGCGCTCGCGCCCGGGAAAGG
This sequence comes from uncultured Derxia sp., assembly GCA_963977835.1. Lineage (GTDB taxonomy): Bacteria > Pseudomonadota > Gammaproteobacteria > Burkholderiales > Burkholderiaceae_E > CAXBRX01. The sequence continues at coordinate 11,743 of CAXBRX010000033.1, read as the reverse complement.
GATCAGCACATTGGCCATGGTCACATTGATCTGCGGCTCTTCTTCCTTGGGCGTGATCAGGACGGCGAAGATGCCGAGCAGCAAGGCCACCAGCGCGATCAAAGGCGTGAGCGGCGATTGCAGGAAGGATTTGGCGATGCGCCCCGAAATCCCGAGGGACTTGGGCGCGGCGGCTTCGGTTTGACGTTCTGCGGAACTCATCGAGCGCTCCGCCGGATCAGTGGGACGCGGCCGGCGCTGCGGCGGCGGCACTGGTCAGCGCGACTTGTTCGCCCGCCTGCACCCCGGCCAGCACTTCGACCAGACCGCCGGCAAAGCGCTCGCCCAGGCGCACCTGGCGCAAAGACTTCTTGCCGTCGGTGCCGATCACTTGCACAGCCGTCAATTCGCCGCGACGCATGACCGCGTCGGCGGGAATGACCAGGCGTTGCGCGTTGCCGATCACGAGATCGACCTTGGCAGCCATGCCCGGAATTGCGAGCTCGGGGCGCGGCAGATCGACGCGCACGCGTTGCGACAAGGACCGCGCATCGGCTGCCGGCAGCACCGTGAGCTTGCCGGCCGCCAAGGATTTGTCGAGCGAAGGCACTTCGACCGCGGCGGCGCGGGCATGGCCGAGATCGCCGACCAGGGCTTGCGGCACCGTGGCCGCTGCGCGCAGGGTGCCCGGCGCGTAAAGCACGAACAAGGGCTTGCCTTGCGAAGCGAAGTCGCCGACTTCGGCGCTGCGCGCAGCGATGATGCCGTCGAACGGGGCGGTGACTTCGGCAAAGCTGCGCACCGTGCCGGCCTGATGCGCACCGGCGCGGGCCGCGGCGACGGCGGCTTCGGCCGATTTGAGGCTGGCCTGCGCGGAATCGAGCGCGGCCTGGCTGACGAAATTCTGGGTGCGCAGATCGCGGGTGCGGTCGAAATTCTGACGCGCCTGGAACAACTGCGCTTGTGCCTGCGCGACCTGGGCGTCGGCCGAGGCGACGCCCGCGTCGGCTTCGCGCGTATCGATGCGCGCCAGCACCTGGCCCTTGCGCACATGGTCGCCGGCATCCGCGCTGACGGCGAGGATGCGCCCGTTGATTTGCGCGGCCACATTGGCCTGCAAGGTCGATTCGATGATCGCGTCGGCCGAATAGATGCGGTCGACCGTACGTACCTGCGCCTTGACGGCCGTTTCGGCCGCGACCGCCGCGGTGCTCGCGGCCAGCAATGCAACGAACAGAATTTTTTGACGTGACATGGGAAATCCTCCAGGCCGGAATGTATACACCTGGGGGTATAGTGTCAACATACCCACCGGGGTATGTGATCGAGGCACCGGAACCGGGTCGGGATAAGATGCAAAGTTGCCTTGCTGGAGCCAGACCATGACGCCCGCCCGAGTATTGCCCGACCTGCTGCGCCAACGCATCCTCATCCTCGATGGGGCGATGGGCACCATGATCCAGCGCTACAAGCTCAGCGAGGCGCAGTTTCGCGGCGACCGCTTTGCCGATTTCGCGGTGGCGGGCAAAGACGTCTTCTTGAAGGGCAACAACGATCTGTTGTCGATCACCCAGCCGCAAGTGATCCAGGAAATCCACGAGCAATACCTGGCGGCTGGCGCCGACCTGATCGAGACCAACACCTTCGGCGCGACCGCGGTCGCCCAAGCCGATTACCACCTCGAAGCCTTCGCCTACGAGATGAACCTGGCGTCGGCGCGGATCGCGCGCGCGGCCTGCGACAAATATTCGAGCGCCGATAAGCCGCGCTTCGTCGCGGGCGCCTTGGGGCCGACGCCCAAGACCGCGTCGATCTCGCCCGATGTCAACGATCCGGGCGCGCGCAATGTCAGCTTCGACGAACTCGTTGCGAGCTACCACGAACAAGCGCGCGGCCTGCTCGATGGCGGCGCCGATGTGCTGCTCGTCGAAACCATTTTCGACACCCTCAATGCCAAGGCCGCGTTGTTCGCGATCGATACCTTGCTTGAAGAACGCGGCCTGACCGGCGACGCGCGGCCGCCGCTCATGATCTCGGGCACGGTCACCGATGCTTCGGGCCGGATTTTGTCGGGCCAGACGGTGGAAGCGTTCTGGCATTCGGTACGCCATGCGCGGCCGTTGTCGATCGGCCTCAATTGCGCTTTGGGCGCGACCTTGATGCGGCCTTACATCGCCGAAGTGGCGAAGATCGCCGATACCTTCGTGAGCGTCTATCCGAACGCCGGCCTGCCCAACCCGATGAGCGATACCGGCTTCGACGAAACGCCTGCGATCACCGCGGGGCTGGTCAAGGAATTCGCGCAGGCCGGGTTCGTGAACATCGCGGGCGGCTGTTGCGGCACCACGCCCGACCATATCCGCGCGATCGCAGAGGCGCTGAAAGGCGTTGCGCCGCGCAAGCCTGCGGCGGCCGAGCCCGGCGTGCTCAAGTTGTCGGGTCTTGAAGCCGTGCGCATCGGCGACGACAGCCTGTTCGTCAACGTGGGCGAGCGCACCAATGTCACCGGCTCGAAGATCTTCGCGCGCCTCATCCTCGGCGAGCAATACGACGAAGCGCTCGCGGTCGCGCGCCAGCAGGTCGAAAACGGCGCGCAGATCATCGACGTCAACATGGACGAGGCGATGCTCGATTCCAAGGCTGCGATGACGCGGTTCTTGAATCTTGTCGCATCCGAACCCGACATCGCGCGCGTGCCCATCATGATCGACAGCTCGAAATGGAGCGTGATCGAAGCCGGCCTCAAATGCGTGCAAGGCAAGGCGATCGTCAATTCGATCTCGATGAAGGAAGGCGAAGCGGCCTTCCTCGAGCATGCGCGCCTGTGCCGGCGTTACGGCGCGGCGGTGATCGTGATGGCCTTCGACGAACAAGGCCAGGCCGACACCTTCGCGCGCAAGACCGAAATCTGCGCGCGCGCCTACAAGCTTCTGGTGGAGCAGGTGGGCTTTGCACCCGAAGACATCATCTTCGATCCGAATGTGTTCGCGATCGCGACCGGCATCGAGGAGCATGACAATTACGCGGTCGATTTCATCGAGGCCACGCGCTGGATCAAGCAGCATCTGCCGCACGCCAAGATCAGCGGCGGCGTGAGCAATGTGAGCTTTTCGTTCCGCGGCAATGAGCCGGTGCGCGAAGCCATCCACACCGTTTTCCTCTATCACGCGATCCAGGCCGGCATGACGATGGGCATCGTCAACGCGGGCCAGCTCGGCGTGTATGCCGACCTCGATCCGGAACTCAAGGCGCGCGTCGAGGACGTGGTGTTGAACCGCCGCCATGGCGACGGCATGAGCCCGACCGAACGCCTGCTCGAGATCGCCGACCGCTACAAAGGCGGCGCGGCCAAGAAGGAAGAAAACCTCGAATGGCGCACCAAGCCGGTGGCCGAACGGCTCGCGCATGCGCTCGTGCATGGCATCACCGAGTACATCGTCGACGACACCGAAGCCGTGCGTGCCGAAATCGCGGCGCGCGGCGGCCGGCCGATCGAAGTGATCGAAGGGCCGTTGATGGACGGCATGAACATCGTCGGCGACCTGTTCGGCCAGGGCAAGATGTTCCTGCCGCAGGTGGTGAAAAGCGCGCGCGTCATGAAGCAGGCGGTCGCGCATCTGATCCCGTTCATCGAGGAAGAAAAGCGCCAGATCGAAGCCGCGGGCGGCGATGTGCGCTCCAAGGGCAAGATCGTCATCGCGACCGTGAAGGGCGATGTGCACGACATCGGCAAGAACATCGTGAGCGTCGTGCTCCAGTGCAACAACTTCGAAGTCGTGAACATGGGCGTCATGGTCCCGTGCAACGAGATCCTCGCGCGCGCCAAGGTCGAAGGCGCCGACATCATCGGCTTGTCGGGCCTCATCACGCCCAGCCTCGAAGAAATGGCCTACGTTGCGAGCGAAATGCAGCGCGACGAGTATTTCCGCGTCAAGAAGATTCCGCTCCTGATCGGCGGCGCCACCACCTCGCGCGTGCATACCGCCGTCAAGATCGCGCCGCATTACGAAGGGCCGGTGGTGTATGTGTCCGACGCGTCGCGCAGTGTCGGCGTGGCCGCCAATCTGCTCTCGGATGAAGCCGCCGGGCGCTACATCGACGATCTGAAGACCGATTACGACCGCATCCGCACCCAGCATGCGAATCGCAAAGCGGTGCCGCTGGTCACGCTCGAAGAAGCGCGCGCCAACCGGCCCGTGATCGACTGGCCGGCCTATGTGCCGCCCAAGCCCAAATTCATCGGCCGGCGCGTGTTCAAGAATTACGACCTTGCCGAGATCGCGAAGTACATCGATTGGCAGCCGTTCTTCCAGACCTGGGATTTGCACGGCGCCTTCCCGGCCATCCTCAACGACGAGACGGTCGGTGAATCGGCGCGCAAGCTGTTTTCCGACGGCCAGGCGATGCTGAAAAAAATCATCGACAACCGTTGGCTCAGCGCGAGCGCGGTCGTGGGCTTTCTGCCCGCCAACACGGTCGATGACGAAACCATCGAGCTCTATACCGACGAATCGCGCAGCCAGGTGGCGCTGCGCTGGCACACCTTGCGCCAGCAATCGGCCAAGCGCGAAGGCGTGGCCAACAAGGCGTTGGCCGATTTCGTCGCGCCGAAGTTCATCAATGGCCAGCCTTCTGGCATCGCCGATCACCTCGGGCTGTTCGCGGTCACGGCGGGCGGCGGCATCGAGAAGATCGTCGCGCGCTTCGAGGCCGAGCATGACGATTATTCGGCGATCATGATCAAGGCGATCGCCGACCGGCTGGCCGAGGCCCTGGCCGAACTCATGCACGCACGCGTGCGCAAAGACCTTTGGGGTTACGCGCCCGACGAAGCGCTCGACAACGCCGCACTGATCGGCGAGCGTTATCGCGGCATCCGTCCGGCGCCCGGGTATCCGGCCTGCCCCGAGCATGAAGTCAAAGCGCCGATGTTCGAGGTGCTGCAGGCCGCCGACATCGGCATGACCCTGACCGAAAGCTACGCGATGCTGCCGGCGTCATCGGTCAGCGGTTTCTATTTCGCGCATCCGCAGGCGCAGTACTTCAATGTAGGCGAGATCGGCGCGGATCAGCGCGCCGTGCATGGGGCCCGCGCGGCGAAATCGGCCTGAGCGCCGCGCTCAATAGCCGACGATGCGATCGACGGTGTTCACGCGGATGACGGCGCGGTTGAGCGCGAGTGCGGCCGAGCGCGCATAGCGCTGAGCCCAGGCGGCGTCGTCGCGAAAGCGCTTGGCGCCGGCGTCGATCGCGATCACGAGCACCTTGTCGGCCGTCAGCACCTTGCCGGTCGGGCGCAAAGGCTCGCTGCCGAGTTCGACGAATTGCGCGTCGAGCCAGGCCTGGGCTTCGGCGATCGCTTCGCGCGTGGGGTCGACCGACACCGCGTAATGAAATTCCTGTTCGCGGCCATAGTCGATCGTGATGTCGTATTGCATGTCGTCTCCTCGCATGCGCCATCGGCCGATGCCGTGGCGCGTCCATTATGCGGTGGTCGCGGCGCGCTCAGGAATCGGGGCGCGCCCGCATCGCGGCTACACGCCCCAGAGCACATCCACTTTCTTCTTGGCCGCGCGTTCGAGCATGTCGATGAGCGGAAAGGCGCGTTGCCCGAGGCGGATGAATTGCGGGTTTTCGCCGCTTTGCTGGTCGTCGGGATTGCTGGCGCCGGGGCCGTTGGCGGCCGCCAGACGCCGTTCTTCTTCGACCGCGGCGCGCAAGGCGGCCAGTGCCGCCGGCACCTGTTCGGCGGTGACGATGCCCTTGGGCGTGGCGTCCTTGCCCAGGATCTCGAAGATGCGGTGGGCGTTGTCTTCAAACATGAAGATCTCGCCCGCGGCTTTGGAACTGAAACGAACCAGACTCATGGCGTTGCTCCGTGCGAAGACGCCCAGTGTGCCACGCACGGCGGCAGGCGCCCGTTCGCTATAATCAGCGCCCCATTTCCCTAGGCGTCGGCGCCTGCGTGCGCCGGTCTTTCGTTCATGCTCCAGGCCACCAAGCAGCAGATCGCGCACCACATCGCGCAAGCCGTCGTCCGGGTCACCGGCGCCGCAGCCCCGGCGGTCGCGCTCGAGCGTCCGAAAGTCGCCGCCCATGGCGATCTGGCGACCAGCGTCGCGCTGCAACTGGCCAAGCCGCTCAAGAAGAATCCGCGTGAACTGGCGCAGGCGATCGTCGACGCCTTGCTGGCCGACACCGACGCGCGCGCCTTGATCGCCGGTGCCGAAGTGGCCGGGCCGGGCTTCGTGAACCTGCATGTGCAACCGGCCGCCAAACAGGCGGTGGTGGGCCAGGTGCTGGCCGAAGGCGCGGGCTTCGGCCGCTCGAATGCGGCCCAGGGCGACAAGGTGCTGGTCGAATTCGTGTCGGCCAACCCGACCGGCCCTTTGCATGTGGGCCATGGCCGTCAGGCCGCGCTCGGCGATGCGATCTGCAATCTGCTCGCGGCCCAAGGCCATGCGGTCATGCGCGAGTTCTATTACAACGATGCCGGCGTGCAGATCGGCAATCTGGCGGTGTCGGTGCAGGCGCGCGTCAAAGGTCTGAAGCCCGGCGATGCGGCCTGGCCCGAAGCCGCCTACAACGGCGAATACATCGCCGACATCGCGGCCGATTTCCTGGCCAAGAAAACGGTGCATGCCGACGACCGCGCGTTCACCGCGTCGGGCAATCCGGAGGATGTCGAGTCGATCCGTCAGTTCGCGGTGGCTTATCTGCGCCATGAACAAGACCTCGATCTGCAGGCCTTCGGCGTCAAGTTCGACAATTACTATCTCGAATCGAGCCTGTACACCGACGGCCGGGTCGAGAAGACCGTGCAGGCGCTGATCGCCGCGGGCAAGACTTTCGAAGCCGACGGCGCGCTCTGGCTGCGCACCACCGATTACGGCGACGACAAAGACCGCGTGATGCGCAAGTCCGACGGCAGCTACACCTATTTCGTGCCCGACGTCGCCTATCACCTCGCCAAGTTCGAGCGCGGGTTCGCCAAGGTGGTCAACATCCAGGGCAGCGACCATCACGGCACCATCGCGCGGGTGCGCGCCGGGCTGCAGGCCGTGGGCCTGGGCATTCCGGCCGGCTACCCCGACTATGTGCTGCACAAGATGGTCACCGTCATGAAGGGCGGCGAAGAGGTCAAGATTTCCAAGCGCGCGGGCAGCTACGTCACGCTGCGCGACCTCATCGACTGGACCGGCCGCGACGCAGTGCGCTTCTTCCTCGCCAGCCGCAAGGCCGACACCGAATTCGTGTTCGATGTCGATCTCGCGCTGTCGCAATCCGACGAGAACCCGGTCTATTACGTGCAGTACGCGCATGCGCGCATCTGCTCGGTGCTGAATCAATGGAAGGAACGCGACGGCGGCGATGAAGCGCAACTCGCGCAGGCCGATCTCGGTTCCTTGTTGTCGCCCAAGGCCATGGCCTTGTTGCAACGTCTGGCCGAATTCCCCGAAGCGGTCGCGCAGGCCGCGGGCGAATTCGCGCCGCATCAGATCGCGTTCTATGCGCGCGAACTCGCGGCGGACTTTCATGGCTTCTACAACGCCGACCGCGTGCTGGTCGACGACGAAGCGGTCAAACGTGCGCGCCTGGCCTTGCTGGTCGCCACGCGGCAGGTGTTGCGCAACGCGCTCGCGCTGCTCGGTGTTTCGGCACCGGACAAAATGTGAGCCGCGCAGGCACAATCGGATTTTCTCGGGAGGCAGGAATGCGCGTGGGTTCGTGGGCACGACGTCAGGCAGGCAGCACTTTCATCGGCTTCATCGCGGGGCTCATCTGCGGCCTCGCGATCGCGGTCGTGGTCGCGCTTTTCATCACCAAGGCGCCGATCCCCTTCGTCGACAAGGCCGGCAGCGTGAAGCCCGAAACGGCGCCTTCGGCCGGGGCTGCCTTGCCCGATCCGAACAAGCCCTTCAATCCGAAGGACGTCGCGCCGCCGCCCGCAGCGCCGGCCGATGCCGCCGCCGATGGCGACAAGAAGTTCTCGTTCTATGACGTGGCGCCGTCCAAGCCGGCGGACAAACCCGCCGACAAGCCCGCGGCCAAACCGGCGGATGCCAAGCCCGCCGACGCCAAGCCGGCCGATGCCAAGCCGGCGGCCGCGGCCGATGACAAGACCAAGTATCTGCTGCAGGCCGGCGCCTTCAAGGCCCAGGCCGATGCCGAAGCCATGAAGGCAAAACTGGCTTTGCTCGGCTTCAATGCCGCCGTGAGCTCGGCCGACAAGGACGGTGCGCCGGTCTATCGTGTGCGCATCGGCCCGATCGACAAGCTCGACGAGGCCAACCGGACCCGCCAGACCCTGGTGCAGTCCGGTGTCGATGCTTCGGTCATCACGGTCAAATGACCCTTGGAATGCGCGGATGTTGCAGCCTGCAACATTCGCAGCGTGAACCTTTCGGTGCGAATGACGTTCCAGGCTTGGTAAGCTCGATTTCACTACGGCGCTCACCGCCGGTCACGAAAGGTTGATCGCATGACTGAAGCACATTCTCCATCCACCCGCCTGGCCACGCGCCGCCGTCTGTTGAGCGCTGCGCCCGTGCTCGGCGCCGCCGCCTGGGGTCTGGCGCCCGCCAGCGCGCTCGCGCAAGCCGCGCCGTTCAAGGCCGGTGCCGAATACAAGCTCGTCGATCCGCCGCAACCGCCGGCGGTGCCCGGCAAGATCGATGTGATCGAGTTCTTCTGGTACGGCTGCATCCATTGCGCGCATTTCGAGCCGACCATGGAGCGTTGGACCAAGGCGATCCCGGCCGATGTGAATTTCCGCCGTGTGCCGGTCGCCTTCGAGGCCGATCGCGAACCGCATTCGCGCATCTATTTCGCGCTCGAAGCGATGGGCCTGCTGAATCAGTTCCACGCCAAGATGTTCCAGACCATCGCGGTCGAACGCCAAAAGCTCAATACGCCCGACGCGATCGCCGATTACATGGCCAAGAACGGCGTCGATCGCCAGAAATGGCTCAGCTATTACAACGCTTTCAGCATCCCGCCGCGTCTCAAGACCGCGCGTCAGATCGTCGAGGCCTACCGCATCGACGGCACCCCGGCGCTGGGCGTGGCCGGGCGTTATTACACTTCGCCGGCTGATGCGAACGGCGCCGATCGCGCGATCCAGGTCGTCGATTACCTGATCGCGCAAACGCGCAAGGGCGGCGCGCGCTGAGCCAGCGCTGGCCGCCGCGTCTACCCGTCCTGGACATGGCGTCGTCGAAGGTCTTCATCACCGGCGCGTCGAGCGGGCTCGGCGCGGCACTCGCGCGCGCCTATGCGCGCGAAGGCGCGACGGTCGGCCTGCTCGCACGCCGGCGCGAAGCGCTCGATGCGCTCGCCAAATCCTTGTCCTCGCCGCGCCAGGTTTATGTGGCCGATGTGAACGACGCGGCGGCCTTGCGCAATGCCGCGCTCGCCTACATGCGCGAGTTCGATTGTCCCGATGTCGTGATCGCCAACGCGGGTGTCTCGCATGGCACCGTGACGGAAATCCAGGAAGACCTCGCCGTCTTCGAGACCATCGTGCGCACCAATCTGATCGCGACGGTCGCGACCTTCCAGCCGTTTCTGGAAGCGATGAAGGCGCGCCGCCACGGCACCCTGGTGACGATCGCGAGCGTGGCCGGCATCCGCGGTCTGCCGGGCGCGGGCGCCTACAGCGCGTCGAAGGCGGCGGTGATCGCCTACAGCGAAAGCCTGCGCCTCGAGATGGCGCAATACGGCGTGAAGGTGGTGACGATCGCGCCCGGGTATATCGACACCCCGATGACCGAAGGCAATCCGTACCCGATGCCTTTCATGATCAGCGCCGAGGAATTCGCGCGGCGCGCTTTGCGCGTCATTGCGCGCGGCAAGCCGTTCGCCATCATTCCCTGGCCGATGGCGATCGTCGCGCGGGTGTTGCGCTGGATGCCGATCCGTTTGTACGACCGCTTGTTCGCGCGTGCGCCGCGCAAACCGCGCTATGAAATCCTGCCCGGGCCGCGCACGCAATTGCCGCCGCGGCTCGAAGAAACCGCGGCCACCTTCGGCCAGCAGACCCTCGATTTCGGCATCGATCTCGCCGCCGATCAGGTGCCCGAATCGGGCGCGCCGGCCGCCTCGCCCAGCAACGGCCGCCATGTGGCCGTCACCGCCGAGCCGCCCGATGTCCCGGCCGGTGTGACGGTCTGGCGTGGTCGCGCGCAATGGCCGTCGGAGCAATGACGGCGCGCATCATGCGCACCGGCGCGTTCAAACGCCGCGAAATCTGACCGTGCCGTGCGCGTCGGTCTCGCGCACCAATTCACCCGCAAACCACAAGGCGTGCAAATGCGCGAGCGCTTCGCCGAGCGCGAAGGTGGTCTGGTGGATGTCGAGCTTGCGCCGGAACAAAAGGGGCACGATGCCGGCCGCGGTCTGGGCCTGATCGGCGCAGGCCGCGCGCACTTCGGCGAGCCGCGCCGCATGATGGGCTTCGAGCGCATCGACGCGCGCATGCGCGCCTTCGAACGGCAGCCCATGCGAAGGCAGCACGCGCACCGATGCATGCAGATGCCGGTAATGCGTGATCGATTCGAGAAACCAGGCGAGCGGATTCGCTTCCGGTTCGATCGCCCAGACCGAGACATTGGTCGAGATCGTGGGCAGCAGCATGTCGCCCGAAATGACGAGGTTCAGCGCTTCGCAGGCGAGCGAGGCATGTTCGGGCGAATGCCCGGTGCCGACCAGCACGCGCCAATCGTGCGCGCCGATGCGCACGCGCTCGCCGTCGCTGATGCGCCGGTAGGCATGCGGCATGGCCGGCACCATGCGTTGATAAAAACTGCCGCGCTCGGTGATCGCCGCGAGTTGTTCGGCATCGACGCCGTGGCGCACGTAATGCGCGATCTGCGCGGCGGTGTCGGTGCCCGGCAGACCGGCCGCGATCGCGCGCCCGCTCAGGTATTCGCCGGTCGTGATCCACAACGGGGCATCGAAGCGCCGGCACAGCCAGTCGGCCAGGCCGATGTGGTCGGGATGCATGTGGGTGCACAGCACGCGCACGACGGGCTTGCCGTCGAGGGCGGTGTCGATCACGCGCTCCCAGGCGGCACGCGTCGCGTCGTTGGCCACGCCGGTATCGACGATGGTCCAGCCGCCCTCGTCTTCGAGCAGCCAGAGGTTGATGTGGTCGAGCGCGACCGGCAGCGGCATGCGCAGCCAGTACACGCCGGGGGCCACTTGCAGGCGTGTGCCGTGCGGCGGTGGGGCGTCGTACAACAAACGGATCGAGGCGGTCATGGTGGTGGCAGGCCTGAGCAGGGGCGCCTATGATTCTAGCCGCGCGTCGTTCTGGCGCTTCGTGTTTTCCCTGCCGCGAGTCCATGACCACCTATACGATTTCCGAGTTGTCGAAGGAATTCGACATCACGCCGCGTGCGATCCGCTTCTATGAAGACCAAGGCCTGATCGCGCCGCAACGCGAAGGCAGTCGGCGTGTCTACAGCGGGCGCGACCGCACGCGCCTGAAGCTCACGCTGCGCGGCAAGCGCCTGGGGTTTTCGCTGCACGAGATCAAAGAGATGGTCGACATGTACGAGTCGCCGCAAGACACGGTGCCGCAAGTCGAACGCTTTCTCGCCAAGCTCATCGAGCAGCGCCAGGCGCTCGAACAACAACGCGAAGATCTCGAAATCACCTTGTCCGAAATCACGACGTTCGAGCAGCAATGCCGGCGTCTGCTGGCCGGCCATGAAGCCGATGGCAAGGCGCGCCGCGACCTTGGCGATCGGGAAGCCGGTCG
>CAXBRX010000032.1:0-15080 GCA_963977835.1 uncultured Derxia sp. | reverse complement strand
CGTCCTCGACGAGGCTCGGCGGCGGCGCGAACTTGTGCCGGGCGTCGAGTTCGTCGAGCAGCTTGCGCTTGAGCTTCTGGCGCGACGCAGCAGCGTGCTCGCTCTCCAGTCGCTGCTTGAGGATTTCCTTGACCTTGGCGACCGAGTCGAGACCCAAAGTCTTGGCGAATTCGTCGTTGACGACAACCTGCGGGCCGGAAGGGATTGAGAGGTTGTTCACGAGCGCGCGCAGCGAGGCGTTGGCGACTTCTTGGATGTCGTTGAGAATGTCGGGCAGGCCGTTGCCGAGGATGGCGATGTTGTCACCGGCGTTGAACTTGAACGGAAGCGGGTCGCGGTAGTCAGCGGGCACCTCGGCGAGCGCGGGACCCTGGTCCTCCTGCAGGAAGTGGCCGCCGCCCACGATCGTGGTGTGGGCCTGGCCCTGCGTGCCCGGCACCCGCTCCAGCAGGGCGCGGTCGGCACCCTGTCGGGCACGCGCGCCGAGGCGCTCGAGCGCGCCGGTGTCGAGGTGATGACGCTCGCGGGCGACGTCACCGACGTCGAGCGCATGAAGATGGTGGTGGCCGAGGTGCGCTCGCGCTTCGGTCAACTGAACGCGGTGGTGCACGCGGCAGGCGTCGTGAACGACGCGCTGCATCGCCAATCCAAGGATCTGTCTCATACGACGACGACCGCGACGGATCAGATCGAATCTGTCGGCGCGAAATTGCACCAGCGTTCGCGCGAATTGTCGGACATCACCGACGTTGCGGTCTCGCGCATGGACGAAACGTGGGAGACCTTGGAGGATCGCGCGGGCAAGATGCGGCTGCTTTCGGCCGATCTTGTCCGTCAGGTCAGCGAGGCAGCCTCCGCGCTGCACGAGCGCTCCAAGGAACTGGCGACCGCATCGAACAGTGCCGTCAGCGACGTCGGCTCGGTGGGCAATCAGTTGGTCACGCGCTCGCGCGAAGCCGCCTCTGCCGCCGACGAAGCCGCATCCCGGCTGCAGCGCAGCGCCGAAGAGCTCGCTACCAATCGCGGCACGGTTAGCGAGACGTCCGGCGAGACCGAAGAGCGGCTTAATCGTCTCGGCGCGATCTTCCGTCAGCGCACCGAAGAGTTCGCTCAGGCGGCGACGGAATCCAATTCTCACGTGCAGGCGTTCGCCGAAGCATTGCGCGCGCGCTCGCAGGAACTGGATGGCGCGTCGAACGAGGCGACGGCGCGGGTCGAACGCGTCGGCTCGGCCTTGCAGGAACGTTCGCGCGAGGTGGCGCTGGCCGTCGATCGCGCTTGGTCGCAGACACCGCTCGATGGCCTGGTGGTCACGCGCTACGGCCATGGCGTCGCGACGCGGCGCGTGAGCGTGCATGAAGCTTCGCATCCGGTGCCCGATGCGGCCGGCGCTTTCGCCGCGCGCCAGATCTTGGCGCAAGTCCAGCGCACGACCGAAGACGATCTGGTCCTGGTGCTGATCTCGGGCGGCGCTTCGGCCTTGCTGGCCTTGCCGGTCGAGACGGTGCCGATGCCCGATCTCAAGGCGGTCACCCAGGCGTTGTTGCGCTCGGGGGCCGACATCCGCGAAATGAATTGCGTGCGCAAGCATTTGTCGCGCATCGCCGGCGGGCGCCTTGCCCAGGCCTGCCCCGCGCGCATGCTGACGCTCATGATCAGCGACGTGCCCGGCGACGATCCTTCGGTCATCGGCAGCGGCCCGACGGTGCCCGATCCGACCACCTTCGCCGATGCGCTCGCGGTGCTGCGACGCTACGACATCGCGCCGCCCGACAGTGTGCGTGCGCATTTCGAAGCCGGGTTGGTGCGCGCCGCCGAAGAAACGCCCAAGCCTGGCGATCCGTGTTTCGCGCGCGTCGACAACCGCGTGATCGCGACCGCCGCGACGATGCTCGCGGCCGGGCGCACGTATTTTGAAGAGGCCGGCTACGAGGTCGAAGCCCTAGGCGAGCTCGAAGGCGAAGCCGGCGATGTTGCACGCGCACATGCGGCGCGCATCCAGCAACGGCTGCAAGCCGGACAGACCGGCAGCGCGCGCGGTTTCGTCTTGTTGTCGGGCGGTGAATGCACGGTCACCGTGCGCGGCAAAGGCCGGGGCGGGCGCTGCACCGAATACCTGCTGCATCTGGGCATGGCGCTGGAGGCCCTGGGCATTGCGGGCAAGGTATCGGCCATCGCCTGCGATACCGATGGCATCGACGGCAGCGAAGATAATGCCGGGGCGATGCTGTTGCACGACAGCAATGCGCGCGCCGCAGCGGTCAACATAGATGCACGTGAATTTGCTTCGAATAACGATGCCTGGGGTTATTTCAACGCGCTCAGCGACCTCGTCGTCACCGGCCCGACACGCACCAACGTCAATGATTTCCGCGCGGTTGTGGTGAACGCGTCCTGAGCATCGGAAGTTCGCCTACAGCGCGCTGCGGGCACGACGCTACAATCGCCGGATGAGCTCAGCACCGACCATTTTGCGCATTGCGCGCCCCGACGATTGGCATTTGCACCTGCGTGACGGCGCAGCCCTGGCGGCGGTGCTGCCGCACACGGCGGCCCAGTTCGGGCGGGCGATCATCATGCCCAATCTCAAGCCGCCCGTGACCACGCTCGAACTCGCGCGCGCCTATCGCGACCGCATCGTGCAGGCGCTCGCCGCGCACAACGCGCAACGCGAGCAGGCCGGCCGCGCGCCGCTCGCGTTCGAGCCCTTGATGACCCTGTACCTGACCGACAATACGAGCGCCGACGACATCCTGCGCGCGCACGAAAGCGGGCTGGTGCACGCGGTCAAGCTGTATCCGGCCGGTGCGACCACGAATTCCGATGCGGGCGTGACGGACCTGCGCCGGCCGATCAAGGCGCTCGAAGCGATGGAGCGCGTCGGTCTGCCTTTGTGCGTGCACGGCGAAGTGGTCGATCCGAGTGTCGATCTGTTCGATCGCGAGCGCGTCTTCATCGATCAAAAACTCATCCCGTTGCGGCGCAGCCTGCCGGGTCTACGCATCGTGTTCGAACACATCACGACGCGCGAGGCCGCCGAGTACGTGCGCGACGCGGGCAGTGATGGCGGCGACCTCGGCGCAACCATCACCGCGCATCATTTGCTCTACAACCGCAATGCCATCTTTTCAGGCGGGGTGCGGCCGCATTATTACTGTCTGCCGGTGCTCAAACGCGAGACGCATCGTCTGGCGCTCGTCGAAGCAGCCACCTCGGGCGATCCGCGTTTTTTCCTCGGCACCGATTCGGCGCCGCATGCCAAAGGCCTCAAGGAACACGCCTGCGGTTGTGCCGGTTGCTATACCGCCTTGCACGCGATGGAGTTGTACGCGACCGCGTTCGAGAATGCCGGCAAGCTCGATCGCCTCGAAGGTTTCGCGAGCCATTTCGGCGCCGATTTCTACCGGCTGCCGCGCAACACCCAGACGCTGACGCTCGAACGACGTCCGTTCGCCGTGCCGGCCGCGGTGGCTTACGGCGAGACCGAACTCGTGCCCCTGGATGCCGGACAGACCTTGGCATGGACCTGCGTTCACTGATCGATTGGGCCGCGCCTTGGTACTCGCTGGTCGCTGATCGCGGGCGGACCATCGCGAGCGTGCATGAGTTGTCGTACACGCTGAACGCGCATGGCTCACCGGCGCGGACTGCGCTCGGCCGGCCGGTGCGCTTCATCGCGCAAGACAGCGCACCGCGCGGGCGCGCCTACGAAGCGCATATCGCAGCCTCGGGCGAAGTGCCCACGCGCTCCAATCTGCACGATCTGTTCAATGCCCTGGTCTGGTTTTCGTGCCCGCGCACCAAAGTGATGCTCAATACCCGGCAAGCGGTCCAGATCGCGCGCGATGGTGTCCGCAGCCGGCGCGGTCCGGTGCGCGATGCCGCCACCTTGTTCGATGAAAACGGGGTCTTGCTGGTCACGCGCTCGCATCACATCGTCGAAGCGTTGCGCCGGCGCGACTGGCGCACCGCCCTGGTCGAACACCGCGGCGCCTGGGGCGACGAGGTCCGGCCCATCGTCTTCGGGCATGCCTTGATGGAAAAGCTCGTGCAGCCCTGGAAGAGCATCACCGGGCATGTCTGGCACGTGAACTTGGACCCACGCGCGCCACTCGACGCCGTGGACGCGGCCGTCGCGGCGAGCATCGCGGCCAATGATTTTTCGCCCAAGCGGTTTTCCCCCTTGCCTGTGCTCGGAATTCCCGGCTGGTGGCATGCCAATGCCGATCACCGCTTCTACGACGACCCCCAGGTGTTTCGCGGGGTGCCGTCGAATTCGCCAATTCCCGTCCCCGAACTCGGGTAACACAAGGTTGCGCCGGTCAACCTGCATGGCGCCCTAGTTGTTAACATTGCAGAGGGAGCTGATTGTCCCCACGCCCGCAAGGGTGTTTTCACTCGCGAGAAGAAAGGAACTTTGATGACTGACAACCTTCAGGCTTCGCGCCGCAAGCTGCTGAAGATCGGTGGCGCGCTCGCCGCGATTCCCGTTGTTGCGATGACGGGCAACGCGATGGCCGCGCAAAACGCCGGCCTGCGCAATGCCCTCAAGTACCAAGAATCGCCCAAGGGCGACCAAAAGTGCAGCCTGTGCATGCACTTCGTTGCCGGTGCCTCGGCAACCGCCAAGGGCAGCTGCAAGATCATGCCCGGTGACACCGAAATCAACCCGAACGGTTGGTGCGTGTCGTGGGTTGCCGCGCCGAAGAAGTAATCGGACGCAACTCCAGGTAGTACCGAAGGGCGCCTCGCGGCGCCCTTTTTCTTTGCCGCGCTGGGGTTCAGGCGGTGGTGTTGATGTTCTGGCCCAGATTGGCCGGCAGATTGGGCGCCGGCGTGGGCTGGGGCAGGGCGGCGATCAATTGAGCGGCGGCTGAGGCCTGGAGGTCGAGCGCCTTCTTGAGCACCGTGGTCGAGACCTCTTGTTGGAGTCGCGACGCCTGCATGTCGGTGGCGACGCTGGCAATGCTGTTGACGTCCATGGTGTTCTCCGCGAAGACGGGCGGGCACAGATCCGCCCCATCGTCGGGTTGACGGCAGGCCGCTGCAAAACTTGAGGGCGGCGGCCTGGCCGTCGGGTGCGGCGCGGTTCAAACGTCGAATTGCACGCCTTGGGCCAGTGGCAGATCGCGCGAGTAGTTCACGGTGTTGGTTGCGCGGCGCATGTAGGCCTTCCACGCGTCCGAGCCCGATTCGCGGCCGCCGCCGGTTTCCTTCTCGCCGCCGAAAGCCCCGCCGATTTCCGCGCCCGAGGTGCCGATGTTGACATTGGCGATGCCGCAATCGGAACCGCGCGCCGATAGGAAAATCTCGGCTTCGCGCAAATCGTTGGTGAAGATCGCCGACGACAAACCTTGCGGCACGGCGTTTTGCATCGCGATCGCGTCGTCGAAATCGGAATAGCGCAAGGCGTACAGAATCGGCGCGAAGGTTTCGCGCGCCACCACGGCCGTCTGGGCCGGCATGCGCACCAGCGCGGGTTCGGCATACCAGGCTTCGGGAAAGTGCTGCGCGAGGGCGCGCGCGCCACCGCTCACATGCCCGCCATCGGCTCGCGCTTGCTCGAGCGCTTGTTGCATGTGCTCGAAAGCCGCGCGGTCCACGAGCGGGCCGACCAGGGTGCCGGCCGCGCGCGGATCGCCGACCCGCAGCGTGGCGCGGGCGCGGTCGATGCGGTCGACCAGGGCGTCGTACACGCTTTCATGGATGATGAGCCGGCGCGTGGTGGTGCAACGCTGGCCGGCGGTGCCGTAGGCGCCGAACACGATGCCGCGCACTGCGAGGTCGAGATCGGCGCTGGGCGCGACGATGATCGCGTTGTTGCCGCCCAGTTCGAGCAGGCAACGCCCGAAGCGCGCAGCCACGCGCGGGCCGACCGCGCGACCCATGCGGGTGCTGCCGGTGGCCGAGACCAGGGCTACGCGGGCATCGTCGACCAGCGCCTCGCCGACCGCGGCGGTGCCGATCACGACTTGCGACAACCCCGCCGGCGCATCGTTGCCGTAACGCGTGAGCGCACGCTCGAACAAGGCTTGCGCGGCGAGTGCCGACAAGGGCGTCTTTTCGGACGGCTTCCAGACCACGGCATTGCCGCAGACCAGGGCCAGCGCGCTGTTCCAGGCCCAGACCGCGACCGGGAAATTGAACGCGCTGATGACACCGACGACGCCGAGCGGATGCCATTGCTCCATCATGCGATGGCCCGGGCGTTCGGAAGCGATGGTCAGGCCATGCAACTGGCGCGACAGACCGACCGCGAAGTCGCAGATGTCGATCATTTCCTGCACTTCGCCTTGCGCTTCGCTCACGATCTTGCCCGCTTCGAGCGTCACGATCTGCGCGAGCGCCGCCTTGTGGGCACGCAATTCTTCGGCGTACAGCCGCACCAGTTCGCCGCGGCGAGGCGCGGGCACATTGCGCCACGCGATGCTCGCGGTTTGCGCACGCGCGATGGCTGCGCGCATGTCGTCGGCGCTCGCTTCGTGCAATTGCGCGAGCGTGGCGCCGTCGATCGGCGAGCGCACCGCGAGCGCGCCGGCGGTCAGCGCGCTGCGGGCCAGGCCCAGGGTTTCGAGCAAGTCATGAGGATGGGTCATGGCACAACACTCCGTGGGGATCAGCCGATCGATTCGACCTGGCGCGATTGCTGATAGGCGCGACCGAAGCGGTTGGCGAGGAAATCGGGCAGTTCGACTTCTTCCTGGCGGATGAAGCCGCGTTGCGCAAGCTTACCTTCGCGGAACAGATCGACAGCCGCGCAAATACCCGAAGCGGTCGTGATCTGGATCGCCGACAAAGGCGCGCCTTCGGTGCGGTCGGCGAAGATCTTGCGCGCGAACACTTCTTGCACCAGCACGCCGTCGCGCACGCCCGAGACCGTGACGAAGACCAGCACCACGTCCTGCATGGTCGCCGGCATCGAGCGGCGCATGATGCCCTTGAGGGTTTCCTGGTCGTTCTTGAGTTGCAGGTCTTCGAGCAGCATCAGCATCAGATCGCGATGGCCCGGATAGCGCACGGTTTTGTAATCGATGGTGCGCACGCGGCCGTCGAGGGTTTCGCACAGCGTGCCCAGGCCGCCCGAGGTGTTGAAGGCTTCGTATTCGGTGCCGTCGAGCGAGAAATGCTCGAGGCCTTCGAGCGGCAGCACTTCGAGGCGCTGGCCGTCGCGGATCGCTTCGCACGGATGGCAATACTCGTTGATGAGGCCGTCCACGCTCCAGGTCAGGTTGTACTTCAACGCATTGGTCGGGAAGGCGGGCAGCGCGCCCACGCGCATCTTGACGTCGTGCAGGACTTCGAACGATTTGCTCAGGTGGTGGGCGACGATGCCGATGAAGCCGGGCGCGAGGCCGCATTGCGGCATGAAGGCGGTCGTGGCGTCTGCGGCCATTTCCTTGATCGCGCGGGTTGCGGTCACGTCTTCGGTCAAGTCGAAGTAATGGCAGCCGGCGTCGCGCGCCGCGGTGGCGGCACCAATGGCGAGGTGGTAGGGCAGGGCGTTGACGACCGCGTCATGGCCGCGCAGGGCTTCGATCAGCGCGGACTGGTTTTCGGTATCGGCCACGCGGGTCGTGATGTTGGCGCCGGTGATCTGCTTGAGTGCGAGCAGATTCTTGTCGATGACGGTGACTTGATAGTCGCCGGTGTTGCCGAGCATGTTGGCGATGGTTTTGCCGATATGGCCGGCGCCGAGCAGCGCGATGCGCATGGTGCTTCTCCTGTGCGGTGTTGGTGAAGAGTGATGGCGCAGTCTAGCCAGGGCGCGATGACGATTGAAAGCGCAAGTTTGACGAAACAATGCGCTAAGATGACGAAACGTCAGCGCATTCCGTCATAACGTCAAAACGAGGGGTTTTTCCGTGGTCGCACGCCGTCGTACCGCAGCGCCCAAACCGGCCGCGCATCCGAGTCCGAAAGACCAGATCGATCGCGAATTGATTGCGTTGTTGCAGGCCAATGCACGCGAAAGCACCGCCAATCTCGCGCGCAAGCTCGCGATTGCGCGCACCACGGTGGTCGCGCGGCTCGCGCGGCTGGAACGTGAAGGCGTGATCGTCGGCTACACCGTGCGTCTGGGCGTCGATGACAGCGCCCATCGCGTGCGCGCGCATGTGGGCATCACCATCCAGCCCAAGTCGGGGCGCGATGTGGTGCGCAAACTCACGCGCCTGCCCGAGCTCGTGCAACTCAATTCGGTCAGCGGCGAGTTCGATTACATCGCGCTCTTGCGTGCCGAATCGACCGCGCGCCTGGACGCGCTGCTCGACGAAATCGGCGAGATCGACGGCGTGATCAAGACCACGACATCGGTCGTGCTCGGGGTGCGTGTCGATCGCAGCGCCTGAGCTTCAACGCCGCCAATAAAAAAGCCCCGCGGGATCGCCGCGGGGCCCAACGAAACCACCGCGGATCGCGGGGGCTCGCACTTGCTCTGGAGAATCACTTGAACGCGTATTGCGCCGACACGTAGAAGAAGCGGCCGCGTGGGTCGGTGTAGCTCGGGTCGTAGCCCGAGATGAAGTAATAGGCCTGGTTCGAGAACGGCGGCGCGGTGTCGAACACATTGTTGATGCCGCCGCGCAGCTTCAAGGATTTGGTCACGGTGTAGGCGCCCGACAAATCCCAAAGCGAGTAGGGCTTCACCCGGTTGGGATCGACCACCAAGCCGGTGTTGGTGTCGATCGCCGAGTTCTGGTCTTCGTATCCGGAATAGAAGGTGTTGGCGATCGAGGCGCTGACCGGGCCGTATTCCCAATCGACGGTCAGGCGATGACGCCAGCGTTGCACGACGCCGTCGGTCATGAACTTGCCGAGGTTGCTCACGTACGGATCGCCGTTGGCGGTCTGTTGCTTGGACACCAGCGCGAGCGTGCCGTTCAGGCGCACCCCGAACTTGCCGAGGCCGGTGCGCAGATCGTGGAAATCGATGACGAGATCGAGCCCCGAGGACTTTTGCGAACCGCGGTTCTCTTTGCGCAATTCGATGAAGCAGATGCTGTCATCGGTGGGATCGTACGGGCAGTCCGCTGAGATGGACGGGTCGCTGGTGACATCGCTGTAGCGATGCACGAGGTTGCCGTACTTGGCGAGGTTGCCGAGGATCACATCGTCGCCGATCTCGCTGATGAGATCGGTCTTGGTGATGTTCCAGTAATCCAGACTCATGGTCAGGTTCTGGTTGGGTTCGAACACGGCACCGAGAGAGAACTGGCGCGACTTCTCAGGCTTCAGATTCGGGTTGCTGTAGCGGTGGGTGTACCAGTTGTCGGCGCAATAACCGAGATCGTTGTCGTTCGCCGCCATGCAGACCGGATCGGGCAGCGTCGCCGTCTGACCGATGGACGTCGGACGATAAAGATCGGTCAGCGACGGTGCGCGAAAGCCCGTGCTCGCCGAGCCGCGGAACATCAGTTCCTTGGTCGGTTGGAAACGCACGCCGAATTTCGGATTCACGGTACCGCCGACCTGGTCGTAATGGTCGTAGCGCGCGGCGAATTGCAATTCCCATTGCTTGCTGATCGGCGCGTCGATTTCGCCGAAGAGGCCGAACACATTGCGGCCGTGGCTGGTGGCGTACAAACCGTCGGCCGCGCTGTCGCCGAGGATGTTGTCGCTGACATTCAGCGCGGACGGGTTGAAGTACTGCATTTCGCGCCGCAATTCGGTTCCGAGCGCGAGCGCGAGATCGCCGCCGGCCAAGGTGGCGAGGGTGTGCGAACCTTTGAGATCGATCGAGTTCATTTCACCGGTCGAATGACGGACTTCGTCATTGACCTGGATCGATTCGAGGTAGGCGAGGCCTTCTGCGCTCGACGGACCGAACGGGTTGATCAAACCGTTGGCGATGCCTTCCATCGTCTTGTCGTAAAGCAGATAGCCGTGCGTGTCGCGCTCGCGCACGATGTTCACGCTGTGATTGAGACCGAAGTCGTAATCCCAGCCGGCCTTGGTGCCGGAGGTGCCGACGACCATGCGCTGGCCTTCGCTCGTCAATTGGCTGGTGCGGTTGCCGGCTTCGAGCAGGCGGGTGCGCACGGTGATGATCCGGTCGTCCGGCAAGGCGTCGCCCAGGCCGGTGGCCGCCAGAGCCGGGATCATGCTGACGTCCATGTCGCCATCGACCCGGTTCGAGGTGCCGACATACCATGAGCGCGAGCGCGTGTACGACACTTCGGCAAACAGTTGTTGATCGGCACTGACCTTGAACACGCCACGCGACAACAGGCTGTATTTCTCGGTGCGCGGATAAAGCTCCAGATCGCGCATGAAATCGTAGGTACAGCCGTCGACGCCGCCGATGCCGTCGGGCAGATACAAGCTTTGCGGCGCATTGCAGGTCGGCGCGCTGAGGTTGATGGTGCGCGTCGAGATCGGTTGGCCGTTGATTGCGAAGCCGATGGATTCGAGGTAGTCGCGCTGGTCGCTCGTCAGCCGGATGTTGCCCGGGAAGGGGGCGCTCGACAGCAGGTAGGGCAGGCGCTGCGGGATCTTCAGATCGGAGATGAACTTGCGCTGCGAAGTGCGCAAGGAATCGGTGGTTTGCGCGTCGAGCACACCAAAGACATTGAATCCGTCTTCGTCGTAATTGCCGATGCCGGCCGCGATCGACGCGGTGCGCTTGGTGGCGCCGCCTTCGTCGGTGGTGCCGTAATAGGCCGAGACTTCGGCGCCCTGGAAATCCTTGCGCGTGATGAAGTTGATCACGCCGCCGATCGCGTCGGTGCCGTAGATCGCCGACGCGCCGTCGAGCAGGACTTCGACACGTTGAATGGCTGCCGCCGGAATGTTGTTGAGGTCGACACCGCTGTCGTCGCCCGGAGAGGCGAAGTTGGCCATGCGCCGCCCATTGAGCAGCACCAGCGTCGACGAGGTGCCCAGGCCGCGCAGGTTGGCCGAGTTGAAGCCCATCTGGTCGCGGAATCCACCGGTGCCGATGCTCACGCCGTCGGTCAGATTGTTCGACGAGGCCGAGATCTTCGACATCAGCTCGGCCGCGGTCGTCACGCCCGCCTTGTCGATCGCCTCGCGGGTGATGATCTGCACCGGCAACGCGGTTTCCGCGTCGATGCGTTTGATCGCCGAACCCGTCACTTCCACGCGCTGCAATTGCTGTTGCGGCGGGGTTTCGTCCGTGGTGGTCTGGGCAACGGCGGTCGAGGCAAGGGCGATCAACAGGGCATGCACGCTGGCCTTGACGGCAAACTGGGGCAAGCGCTGTCGACGCAGCGCGCGGGCGCGTTGGGTCATGACGGGGTTCTCCGGGGCAAGAGGTTCAGGGCGGCGCAGGCGTTCGTGGCAATCCGATGACGCGAGCGGTTCGGCGCAGTCTAGGAAGACAGTTACATTCCGAAAACGGGACACACCCGCGCCAGTCGCTTGGCGGCAAATTGTCGTCGCTTCATCGCAAACGGTGGCAATGCCGCGGCGCAACGCCCGGCCCGTGTTTGCAACGAAGCGACATCTTCTTTTGGATTTGCGCTGTCGCGGATCGCCCCGGATGGCTGCGGCCGGTAGCCAATGACAACATCCGCGCCATCGTCCTGATGGCCGCGTCGGCGGTCCTTATGCCATGAACCTTCGTTTTCTTGCTCCACGCTTTCTCGCACTCGGGCTGTCGTTCGGTTGTGCCGCCCAGGTATTGGCCGCGCCCGCGACCGGCAGCATCGATGTGGCCAATCGCGGCAACGGCACCGCGATCGTGATCGGCGGCGGGCTCAAGGCCGACAATGAGGAAGTCTGGACCCGCATCGTCGCCTTGGCCGGCGGCAAGGGCGCGCGCTTCGTGGTGCTAGGCACCGCCTCGGAAGACCCGGTGGGCAGCGCCAAGGACGCGGTCGACAGCCTGACCAAGCGCGGTGCGGTCGCCGAGGTGTTGCCGGTGTCGCCGATGCTCAAGGACACGCCGATCGACCAGGCCGTGAAGGATCCGGCGCTGATCGCCAAGGTGCGTGCCGCGCGCGGCATCTATTTCACGGGCGGTGCGCAAGAGCGCATCGTCGATCATTTGTATCCGGGCGGCAAAGCGACGCCCTTGCTCGAAGCGATCTGGGACGTCTATCGCTCGGGCGGCGTGGTGGCCGGCACCTCGGCCGGCGCGGCGATCATGAGCGCGACCATGTTCCGCGATGCGCCCAATGTGCTCGGCGTGATGAAGGGTGAGTTCCGCGACGGCCATGAGGTCGATCGCGGTCTGGGCTTCGTCGGCCCCGATCTGTTCGTCGATCAGCATTTCCTCAAGCGCGGGCGCTTCGGCCGCATGATTCCGCTCATGCAGGCGCGTGGTTATGTGCTGGGCCTGGGCGTGGAAGAAAACAGCGCGGCGGTCGTGCATGGCGATACTGCCGAGATCGTCGGCGGCAAGGCCATGCTGGTCGATCTGAGCGAGGCCCGGACCGACGCTGCGCTCGGCGCCTTCAATCTCAAGAACATCCGCATCGCCTTGCTCGATCGTGGCGACCGCGTTGCGCTCAAGACCCATGTCGTCACGCCGTCGGCGCTCAAGCTCAAGAGCCAGAAGCTCGATCCGCAAGCGCCCGATTACAAGCCCTACAACGACAACGATCCGTTCTACATCGACATGTTCGGCGACGGCACGATCGCCAGCGCCATGAGTTTTCTGATCGATTCCAATCGCGCCGAAGTACGCGGCATCGCCTTCGATCCGCGCGCCGCAGCGAAAGATCCGAAAGCGCGGCAGGGCTTTTCGTTTCGCGTTTACAAAGGGCCGGGCAGCGTCGGTTGGTACAACGAAGACTTCGGGGGCGAGGACTACACTATTTTGAACCTGTACCTCGACATCGCGCCGATCCGCATGGCCGATCCGATGTACACGCCCTGGACCCCGGCTGCCAATTGAGAAGCACGCGCGGCCCGGTTCATCCCCGATAAAAGCCCGTTTGAGGAGGAAACCTCGATCATGCAACGCCGTTTGTTCATCGCGCTGATCGCGCTGGTCGCCGTGGTGCTGCCCGCGCACGCGCAAAGTCCCGAGTGGAAAAAGATCCGCATCGCCGTCGAAGGCGCCTACCCGCCGTTCAATGAAGTCGGTCCCGACGGCAAGCTCAAAGGCTTCGATGTCGACATCGCGCTTGCGCTGTGCGCGCAGATGAAGGCGGAATGCACGCTCGTGCAACAGGAATGGGACGGCATGATTCCGGCCTTGCAGGCACGCAAATTCGACGCGATCGTCTCGTCGATGGCGATCACCGACGAGCGCAAGCGCGTCGTCAATTTCACCCAAAAATACGCGGCCACGCCCGCGCGCTTCGTCGGCCGCAGCACGCTCAAGAACGACAATTCGCCGGCCGCCCTCAAGGGCAAGAAGATCGGCGTGCAACGCTCGACCAAGCACGATTTGTATTTGAAGACCTTCTATCCGGGCAGCGAGATCGTGCGCTACGCCAAGCAGGACGATGTCTTCCTCGACCTCGCCGCCGGCCGCATCGATGCGACCTTCTGCGACGCGATCGCGGCCGATCTCGGCTTCCTGAAGAAGCCGGCCGGCAAGGGCTTCGGCTTCATCGGCGCGCCGATCGACGACGACAAATACATGGGCGAAGGCTCGGGCATCGTGGTGCGCAAGTCCGACACCGCGCTGCAAGCCAAGTTTGATGCCGCCATCTTCGCGATCCGCGCCAACGGCAGCTACAAGAAGATCCAGGACAAGTACTTCGACTTCGACGTTTACGGCAAGTAGACCCGCGCGATGCTGTACGGATACGGCCCCAGCCTGATGCAAGGCGCGCTCGTGACCTTGTCGGTCGCGTTCGCGTCGCTCGCGATCGCGTTCGTGCTCGGCCTCATCGGGGCGAGCGCGAAGCTCTCGCGCTCGCGCATCGCGCGCGCCTTGGCTCAGATTTACACCACAGCGATCCGCGCGGTGCCCGACCTGCTGTTGATGCTGATCATCTTCTACGGCGGCCAGACCGCGCTGAACGCGCTCGGCGAGCGCATGGGTTGGGATTACATCGATGTCGATCCTTACATCGCCGGCGTGCTCACCATCGGCTTCATCTTCGGCGCCTACCTGACCGAAGTGCTGCGCGGCGCTTTTCTCGCGGTGCCGCCCGGGCAGCGCGAAGCAGCGCTCGCTTTCGGCATGACGCGGCTCCAGGTGCTCACGCGCGTGGTCGGGCCGCAGATGCTGCGCCATGCCTTGCCGGGCTTGTCGAACAACTGGCTGGTGATGCTCAAAAGCACCTCGATCGTCTCGGTGATCGGCCTGTCCGACATGATGAACCGCGCCGGCTTGGCGGCCGGCGCGACCCGCGAGCCCTTCGTGTTCTACGGCGCGGTGGCGCTGGTCTACCTCGGGTTCACTTCCTGTTCCGAGCTGGGCTTCGCCTGGCTGCAACGGCGCCTGGCGATCGGCGCACGCAAGGTCGCGCTATGAACCTCGGCCCGCTCGATCTCCAGCCCATCGCCGAGAATCTGCCGCTGTACCTGAGCGGCACCTGGATGACGCTCAAGCTGCTCGTCCTGTCGCTCGTGATCGGGCTGGCCGCGGCCTTGCCGCTTGCGATGTTGCGCAGCCTGCCGTCGCCCTGGGTCTGGCGGCCCGTGTGGGCCTTCACCTATGTGATCCGCGGCACGCCGATGCTGGTGCAGCTCTTTCTCATCTATTACGGGCTGGCCCAGTTCGAGGCGGTGCGCGACAGCGTGTTCTGGCCCTGGCTGCGCTCGGCCTGGTGCTGGCGATCTGCGCCATCCATTTCGGCGCGATGGCGGCGGTGACGATCTACCCCGAAGCGGGGCGGACGATCGACCCCGGCACGATCGAATCGGGGACGCTGGCATTGCTGATCGCGACGCTGGCGGCGGCGATCCTGGGGGTCGGCCTGGTGACGGCGATGGCCGAAGCGCGCATCGCTCGGCATACCCGGCACGAGACCGATCGCCTGAAGAGCTTCAGCGAAAGCGCGCTGGAGGCGCTGGCGATCCTGGAGAACGATGTGATCGTCGATGCCAACACCACCTTCTGGGGGCTGGCGGGCTATGATCCGGTTCACCCGCCCGAAGGAATGAATCTTGCCGAGTTGTTGCACGATCTGGCCGGCGACACGCCGCAGCGGCGCGGC
>CAXBRX010000031.1:0-15265 GCA_963977835.1 uncultured Derxia sp. | reverse complement strand
GCTGAACAAGGACGAACGCACAGCCGTCGATTACGAAGCCAAGGCGCGCTCGTTTGCGTCTCGCCTCGACGACATGCGCCGCGCCGGCCATATCGGCAAGAACACCCGGTATTCCGAAGGGGAATTCCGCGAGCGCTTCAAGAATGTCACGGCCGCCACCATGTCCGTGATCTGAACCGCCCCGCTGAGCACTCGAAAAAAAGGCCGGCCCTCGCAAGAGGCCCGGCCTTGTTGTTTGGCGCAACCGATCAATGCACGAGGCGGGCGATCGCGTCGCCGAGCGCTTGATCGGAAAACTTCGCGATGACTTCGTCGGCGCCGCATTCCTTGCCGGCCTTCTGGCTTTGATCGGCCGACAGGCTCGAATACATGACGATCTTGATGCCGCCCAATTGCGGGTCGCCCTTGATCTGACGCACGAGCGAATAACCGTCGCGGCGCGGCATTTCGATGTCGGTGACCACCAGCGGCACATCGTCGACGACCTGATGGGTCGCGTCATGCTTGAGCTGGCTGAGTTTTTGCACCGCGTCCTCGCCGTCGGTGCATTCGATGACTTCGGCGCCCAGGCGGGTCAGCAGCGCCTTGACCTGTTCGCGCGCGAGACGCGAATCGTCGGCGAACAAGACCGTCTTGCCGTTGAGCACATTGCCGCACGACTCCGCAGCGCCGGGCACCGGGCCCAGCACTTCATTGGCGATCTCGTCGATGTCGAGCATCGAGGCGAGCGAACCGTCTTCGAGGCGCAGCACGCCGGTCAGGGTCACGAGCTCGCCGTAACCGGCGATCGCTCGGCTCGGTTCCATCGACGCCCAGGGCACTTCGACGAGTTGCAGCACCTCGGAAATCTCGAAAGCCACATGGCGGCGCGCAAATTCGCACCAGAGCCATAGCTTGGAATTGCTCGGCACGCCGAAAACGGCTTGCGACAAATCGATGATGGGCACGATCTGATCGCGCATCTTGGCCACGCCCTTGCAGGCCGGATGCTTGACCAGTGCGGGCGACACGCTTTGATGCGCATTGACGATCTCGAGCACCTTGAACAGGTTGATCGCAAACAGCGTGTCGGGGGCGCCGGCCAGCTTGAACAACAAGGCCTGGATGTTTTCGTTGGACATGGATATCGCTCCTGTGCGGATGTACGCCATTTCGACATGAGCGCCCCCAACCCGATGCCCGAAGATGGGCCGGTTCTCCCCCCCAGTTCATTTCTTCATAGGCGGGAAAACGCGCGCGATCGCCGCCCCGCTGGCATGGAATCGCCTTCAGGCGGGCTTACACTAGCCGCGAACCCGGGCCGGCACACGCTGCCGGCCTGTTTGCGATCGATTTTCCCCACGCCATGAACCAACTCGACCAACTGCGCCAATACACGACCGTGGTCGCCGATACCGGCGATTTCCGCCTGCTCGAACAATACCGGCCGCGCGATGCCACCACCAATCCGTCGCTGGTGCTCAAAGCCGCGCAAAAACCGGAATATCGCGCTCTGGTCGAGCGCACGCTGGCCGCGGCGCCGGGCGCGCCGATGCAGGCCATCCTCGACAGTCTGGTGGTCGCCTTCGGCCTCGAAATCCTGAAGGTGATTCCGGGCCGGGTGTCGACCGAAGTGGATGCCCGCTTGTCCTTCGACACCGCGGCGACGATTTCCAAGGCGCAAGACTTGATCGACCGTTATGCGGCCGCCGGCATCGAGCGCAACCGCGTGCTGATCAAGATCGCCTCGACCTGGGAAGGCATCCAGGCCGCGCGCGTGCTCGAACGCGAAGGCATCCATTGCAACCTCACCTTGCTGTTCTCGCTGCCGCAGGCGGTGGCTTGCGCGGATGCCGGCGTGCAATTGATTTCGCCCTTCGTGGGTCGCATCACCGATTGGTTCAAGAAGCGCGATGCCAAGGACTACACGCCCGAAGAAGATCCGGGCGTGCAATCAGTGCGCCGCATCTACGCCTATTACAAGGCGCATGCGATCGGCACCGAAATCATGGGGGCAAGTTTTCGCTCGACCGGCCAGATTCTGGCCCTCGCGGGCTGCGATCTGCTGACCATCAGCCCCGAATTGCTCGAACAATTGCGCGCGACCATCGCCCCGGTCGAGCGCAAGCTGGTGCCCGATGCCGGAACGCAGATCGCATCGATCGACGCCAGCGAAGCGGCGTTTCGCTGGCAGCTCAATGAGGATGCGATGGCGACCGAAAAACTCGCCGAAGGCATCCGCACTTTTGCCGCCGATGCGATCCGCCTCGAACGCTGGATCGAGGAATTGCGTCAGGCCGCGTAACCGTTCGGATTCATCTGCTGCCAGCGCCAGCCATCGGCGCACATCGCGTCGATGCCGAGCTGCGCCTTCCAGCCGAGCACCCGCTCGGCCATCGACGGGTCGGCCCAGCAGGCGCCGATGTCGCCCGGGCGGCGCGGGGCGATGCGGTGAGCGATCTTGCGCCCGCTCGCACGTTCGAAGGCATGGATGAGTTCGAGCACGCTGGTGCCGCGCCCGGTGCCCAGATTGGGCGCCAGCATGCCGGTGTGCTTGAGCGCGTAATCGATCGCTTTCACATGCCCGCGCGCAAGGTCGACCACATGGATGTAATCGCGCACGCCGGTGCCGTCGACGGTGTCCCAATCGTTGCCGAACACCGCGAGCTCGGCGCGCTTGCCGACCGCGACCTGGGTGATGAACGGGAACAGATTGTTCGGAATCCCGGTCGGCGCTTCGCCGATCAAGCCGCTTTCATGCGCGCCGATCGGATTGAAATAGCGCAGGCAGATCGCGCTGAAATTCGGATCGGCCTTGCAAACATCGGCGAGGATGTATTCGACCATCACCTTGCTCTGGCCGTACGGATTCACGGCGCCGATCGGATGCGCTTCGGTCAGCGGCAGCGCCTGCGGCGTGCCATAGACGGTGGCCGATGAACTGAACACCATGCGCGAGACGCCCACGCGCTGCATCGCGCTCAGCAGGGCCAGGGTGCCGGTGATGTTGTTTTCGTAATAGAGCAGCGGTTTTTCGACCGACTCGCCGACCGCCTTGAGCGCAGCGAAATGCACGACCGCATCGACCGCATGCTCGCGCAACAAGCGTTCGAGCAAGGCGCCGTCGCGGATGTCGCCCTCGACGAAATTGAGCTTGCGGCCCGTGATGCGCTCGATGCGGCGCACCGACTCGGGATTGCTGTTGGAAAAATTGTCGAGGCAGACCACCTCATGGCCGGCCGCGATCAATTCGACGATGGTGTGCGAGCCGATGTAGCCGGCACCCCCGGTGACAAGAATCATCCAGACACTCCAATGATCATTGGTTCGATTGCCGCTGCCCGTTCAAAGCTTGAGCAGCGCCTTCACATGCGCCCATTGCCGGCGGCTGACCGGCAAGGTTTCGGGAACGCCACGCAGCACGATGTTCCAGCCGTTGTCGCCGCCCTCGCCGTCATCGGCCTCGCCGCCAGCGCCCTTGACCGAGCCCGTAATAGCATCGCGCGCCACCAAGGCGTTGCGATGTATGCGCAGGAAAAGATCGCCGAATTCGTTCTCGAGAGTCGACAACGATTCTTCGGTCAGATATTCGCGGTCGCGGGTGCGTATGGTCGTGTACTTCATCTCGGCGCGAAAGTACACGACATCCATCACAGGCACGAGAAAGAGCTTGCCGCGCTCGGAAACACTGATGTGCCGACGCGCCAGACCGGCCATTTTCGCGACCCGGCCCAAGGTCTCGGTGCCGACCGCGGCTTCGCCCACGCGCACCGCGTTGCGCTCGTCGATGCGGCGCCGTGCGCGTTCGAGCGCATCGAACAAGCGCGTGGCGCGCACCGGCTTGACGAGATAGTCGATGGCCTGCACCTCGAACGCCTGGAGCGCGAATTCATCGAACGCGGTCGAAAAAATGATGACCGGCGGTTGCGGCTTGATGAGCGCCGCATGGCGCGCGACCTCGACCCCGTTCATGCCGGGCATCTGCACGTCGAGCAGCACCACGTCGGGGGTCAGCGCCTCGATCTGGCGCAAGGCGTCCTTGCCGTTGCCGCTCTCGCCGACGACCGTGGTCGCGATCTGGCTTTGCAGATCGCTCAGCAAGGCGCTCAGGCGCGTACGAGCAAGCGGTTCGTCATCGACGATCAATACCGACAGCGGCCGTGCACTTTCCACAACTCCTCCTGCAGCGCCGACCGCGCCTCCAGACGAGGAACCGCGATCGGACGATGGTTTAGCCTGCGCTTTGTGCTTCGACCGGCAAGGTGATCGACACGCGATACCGTTTGCCGTCGCCGGTCGCCTTCACCGACGCTTCGAGGTCGTACAACACGGCCAGACGCTCGCGGATGTTCTGCAACGCGATGCGATTGCCGGGCACTACCTCGCGCGGCTCGTAGGAATTCTCGACGACGATGATCAATTCGCGCGCGACGCCCGTGATCCGCACCGCGATCGTACCCGGTTCGTCATTGGGTTCGATACCGTGGCGGATCGCATTTTCGAGCAAAGGCTGTAGCAACAAGGGCGGCACCTTGAATTGTGGCGGAAGACGCAACAACTGCCATTCGACGTGCAGCCGATCGCCCAGACGCAGACCTTCGATGGCCAGGTATTGCCGCGCCAGCGTGATCTCTTCTTCGAGCGTGATCAGGGTGCGCGCATCCTTCATGATCATGCGAAACAGATCGGACAAGTCTTCGAGCACCAGTTCGGCCCGCAGCGGATCGGTGCGCACGAGCGCGATGGCCGCATTCAGGCTGTTGAACAGAAAATGCGGCCGGATGCGCGATTGCAAGGCTTGCAGCCGCGCCGCCGCAATGGCTGGCGAATAGGCGCGCACCCGCAAGTGATAAAACTCGAGCACCGCCCACGCGAGCGCCGCCGCGACCAGGGCCGACGACAACGGCGCCAACGCCCGCACGCCGTAGGGCGTCTGCAACCCCGGCAAAAACGTGATCAACCATTCGACGGTGGCCGCCACGCAGGCCACCACGACGACCACGCCCGCCGTGCGGATCCAGCCGCGCTCCTGGGCCAGACGCACGCGCAACAGGCACAGCAGGGCGAGCGACAACAAGGCGGAAATCTCGAAACTGGGCGCGGCGGACACGAAACGCTGGGCGGCGTCGATCAAGGTCTGGGCGCCGGCCAGCGCCCCCAAGACCGCCACGGCATTGACCACCGCGAGCACGCGCAGCACCACCCCGAAATTGCAGAAATCGGGCAGCGGCATATCGTCGGGAAGCGGCGCGGGCGGCTCGCCGGCAGGCGGCGCGACACGGCGCGGTGCGGAGGGGGGACTGGGATTCACCTTGGGCGCAGGCACACGGACATATAATCGGACGCACTCACCGAACGGCAGCGCCTTGACCGGTCCGCACGCGTACCGCGAGGCCACCGCAACCTCGATCGATTATGACAGACCCCCTTTCCAAGAAGAACGAAGCCTGGTCCGGCCGTTTCGCCGAACCCGTGTCGGAAATCGTGAAGCGCTATACCGCCTCGGTCGATTTCGACCGCCGCCTCTGGCGCCATGACATCGACGGTTCGCTCGCCCATGCCGAGATGCTCGCCCACCAAGGCATCATCGGTGCCGATGACCTCGCCGCCATCCAGCGCGGCATGGCCCAGATCGCAAGTGAAATCGAAGCCGGATCCTTCGTCTGGTCGATCGACCTCGAAGACGTGCATCTGAACATCGAAAAGCGCCTGACCGAGTTGGTCGGCGATGCCGGCAAGCGCCTGCATACCGGCCGCTCGCGCAACGATCAGGTCGCGACCGACATCCGACTCTGGCTGCGCAGCGAGATCGACCGCATCGCCGATCTGCTCGTGCAATTGCAGCGCGCCCTGGTCACGGTGGCCGAGACTCATGCCGACACCATCCTGCCCGGCTTCACCCATTTGCAGGTCGCGCAGCCGGTCACCTTCGGCCATCATCTGCTCGCTTATGTGGAAATGTTTGCGCGCGACGCCGAACGCATGACCGATCTGCGCCGGCGCGTGAACCGGCTGCCGCTGGGCGCCGCAGCGCTCGCCGGAACCAGCTTTCCGATCGACCGCGAACGCGTGGCGAAGACGCTCGGCTTCGAGGCGGTTGCGCGCAATTCGCTCGATGCGGTCAGCGACCGCGATTTCGCGATCGAATTCACCGCCGCGGCTTCGCTCGTGATGGTCCACATTTCGCGCTTGTCGGAAGAGCTGGTGCTCTGGATGAGCCCGCGCGTGGGCTTCATCGATCTGGCCGACCGGTTTTGCACCGGCAGTTCGATCATGCCGCAGAAAAAAAACCCCGACGTGCCCGAACTCGCGCGCGGCAAATCGGGCCGCGTGGTCGGGCATCTGATGGGTCTCATCACCCTGATGAAAGGCCAGCCGCTCGCCTACAACAAGGACAACCAGGAAGACAAGGAACCCTTGTTCGACACCGTCGACACCCTGGCCGATACGCTCGCGATCTTCGCCGACATGGCCGCGGGCATCCGCGTCAAGCCCGAGGCGATGCGCGCCGCCGCGCTGCAAGGCTATGCGACCGCGACCGATCTGGCCGACTACCTGGTCAAGAAAGGGCTGCCGTTTCGCGACGCGCATGAAGCGGTCGCGTTGGCGGTGCGCCACTGCGTCGAACTCGGCATCGATCTTTCTGATCTTTCCGTGACGCAGTTGCGTGCGTTCAGCCCCCTGGTCGGCGAGGATGTGCGCGCCGTGCTGACGCTCGAAGGCTCGGTCGCCGCACGCGACCATGTCGGCGGCACGGCACCCGCGCAGGTACGCAAGCAAGTCGCCATCGCCAAGGATCGCCTGGGCATGCGCTGACCGGCCGCGCGGGGATAGACACCCGCAATCTCGGACGGATCGACGCATTGGCTCGCAGATTTTCATCGGTCGTCACGCCATCGGCAGCGCAACGCTGCCGATGGCTGTTCGCGCGGCTCATGGTCCCGCCGACCGGCGCTTGAGCGCGCAACGATTTCAGTTTCTCGCGTTTTCACCCCCACCCACCACCTCGCCATGTCTTCAGGCTCGCCCAACTCGCCCGCCCCCAGCAGCTATCTGCAACAACGCCAAGCCCAGGCCGCAACGGAACTCGCCCAGGCCGAAACCCAGCTCGAATCCTTGCGTGCCGAGGCCGAGCGCTACTACCCGCCATGCGAAGCGGCTGCCGGCCAGATGCAGGCCACGCTCAAGGCGGCCGCCGCCCAGCGCGCCGAGGAATTGCGCAGCGATGCCCGCAAGGCCGCGCGCGGCAAGGCGCTCAAGCTGCAAGCGCTGGTGTCGAACGGCAAATTGCGGCTGCTGATCTGGGTCGCTCTGCTGGTGCCGCTGCCCTGGCTCGCGGCGCGCATGGTCTATGGCCCGCTGTTGTCGTTCTCCACCTGGCTGACTTCGCTCGGCGGCATCACGCTGTTCGGCCCGAAACTCGTCTTCTTCCTGATCCCGTCGGGCCTCGCGTACTGGGGGCTGGTCAAATGGGGCATCAGCCTGCAAGGCGACCGCAACAGCCGCGTGGCGCGCGAAGCCGTGCTGGCCTTCGGCAACACCGCGCTGAGTCTCATGCATTTCGGCGACCGCGAGAGCGGCGACGCGCGCTACCCCTACCAGGCCACGCGCGCGCCCTGGCCGAACAAGGCCATCACCACGCAATGGAACATCGATCAGAAATTCGGCAAGCAATTCGGTGCCGATTTCGTCGTGTTTCATCAAGGCAGCAATGTCGAAGAACCGCATAGCCTGTTGCGCCTGCCGGCCGGCGGCCAGGCAGCGACGCTGATTCCGATCAAGGCCCGTACCGGCACCGCGGAATGGGCGTTGCAGGAGCAACTGGCCAAGAGCGCGGCCGATGCGCTCGCTGCGCTGGCGGCCCCCATCCGCACGCTCTCCACGCATGCGGAAAGCTGGTCGAAGGAACTGGCGCGCGTGCGTGCGCTCCAGCAGCGCATGAAGACGCTGCAGGACGTGCAGGAAAACTGGACCGATGTGGCGATCGACGAACCGGTGCTCGACCAAGTGCTCAAGCTCGTCGACCTGTTCGCCTCGGGCCGCAAGCCTTCGCCCAAGGGCGTGTTGCTTTACGGGCCGCCGGGCACCGGCAAGACCCTGATCGCGCGCAAGCTCGCCAAGCATGCGGGCTGCCATTTCGAGGCGGTGAACATCGCCGACCTCAAAGGCGAGCACATCGGCTCGACGGCGCCCAAGGTCAAGGCGATCTGGGAACGTTGCCGCAAAGAAGGGCCGACCTTGTTGTTCGTCGATGAATGCGAAAGCGCGTTCGCGCGCCGTGGCAGCGTCGACACCGACAGCTTCGGCAATGAACTGGTCCAGACCTTCATCTCGGAATGGGATGGTTTCAACCAGGCTTCGGGTCAGGTCTTCGTGATCGGCGCGACCAACCGCCGCGACATCCTCGACGATGCGGTCGTCTCGCGCTTCACGGCGACGGTCGAGATCGGGCTGCCCAATGCCGAATCGCGCAAACGCATCCTGCAGCACGAGTTGAGCCAGGCCAACATCGACATGGAGGTTTCGCCGGCCGTCGTCACCGAAACCAGCGGCATGTCGGGGCGCGATCTGCACACCATGATCGCCGCGGTGATCGCCGATAACCTCGACCGCGAATTGAAGCCCGAGGCGCTGATCAACGAAATCCGGCGCGTGCGCGGCAAAGGCTCGACCCAGGTGCAGGAATTGAGTTGGGACGACATCGTGCTGCCGCCGACCACGCGCGAAGAATTCGAAAGCCTGGGTCATGAACTGCGCGACGCCGAGCAGATGAGCAAGCTCGGCATCCCGCCGCCCGAAGGCATCCTGCTGTACGGCCCGCCCGGCACCGGCAAGACCCAGATCGCACGCGTGCTCGCGAGCCAATCGGGCTTGAGTTTCGTCGGCGCGAGCACCGCCGACATGAAGGCCAATTACCTCGGCCAATCGGGCAGCAAGGTCAAGGCCTTGTTCGAGCGCGCGCGTTCGCAAGCGCCGTGCATCCTGTTCATCGATGAAATCGACATCGTGGCCCCGGCGCGCGATGGCGGCGGCAACGATGCCCTGACGCAGGAAGTCGTCGGACAATTGCTGCAGGAACTCGACGGCGTGGCGAGCAAAAAAGGCCAGGTCTTTTTGCTGGCCGCGAGCAACCATCCCGACCGCATCGACAGCGCGCTGCTCTCGCGCCTGGACCGCCAGATCAAGATCAACCTGCCCGATGCGGCAGCGCGCGCGGCCATCCTTGCGCTCGAACTGAACGGCAAGCCGATCGCCTTCGAGGCGCACACCGCAGCCAAGACGTTTGCCGAGCGCACCGAAGGCTGGTCGGGACGCGATCTGCACAAACTCGTCAGCCGCGCCACGCGCAAGGCGGTTGCTCGCACGCGTCGTGCCGGCAACGCCACGAGCGAAACGCAACTGGAAATGGTCGATCTCGAAGCCTCGTTGGAAGCGCGCGACGAAGCCGCCTGAGTGCAGGGTGGCCCGGATGCTGGGCCACACAGGCACGCGCTAGACTCGACGTCCGGCGCGTGCCGCGCCAACATGGCGCCAACGGTTGTAGCCAGGTAGCCATTTTCGGAAGGAATCGGATGGACCAGCGCATCGGCAAGTACGAAGTCCTGCGACGCATCGGCGAAGGCAGTTCGAGCGTCGTCTGGTTGTGCCGCGACCCGTTCGCCAATCGGAAAGTGGCGGTCAAGGTAGCCAAGCCCGAAGCGCTGCGCGATCCGCGCCATTCGCACATCTACGCCAAGCTGTTCTCGGTCGAAGCGCATCTGGCCGGCAAGCTGCACCATCCGCACGTCGCCGAAATCTATGACGCGGCCGACGAAGGCGATCTCAAATACACCGTCATCGAATATGTGCCCGACGGCACCCTCGAACGGTTCTGCCGCCCCGACCGGCTGTTGCCGATCGACAAGGTGGTCGAAGTGATGTTCAAGTGCTCGCGCGCGCTCGATTACGCGCACCGCCTGGGCATCACGCATCGCGACATCAAGCCCGCCAACATCCTGATCGTCGAGGAGAACGGCGAGGTCCGCGACGTCAAGATCACCGACTTCGGCACCGCGATGAACATCGCCGAAGACACCACCATCGTGGCCGGCATCGGATCGCCGGCCTACATGTCGCCCGAGCAGATCGCCGAAGGCACCCTCACCCACCAGACCGACATTTATTCGCTGGGCGTGGTGATGTACCAGTTGCTCACCGGGCATCTGCCGTTCGAAGCGCCGAACAATGCCGCGATGGTCTACCAGGTGCTGCATACCGAAGCGCCGCCCGCGCGCACCCGGCGCCCCGAGTTGCCCGAAGCGCTCGAGCGCATCGTGCAACGTGCAATGAACAAAAACCTCAAGGTGCGTTACGCGACTTGGGAAGAATTCGCGACCGACCTCGCCGAAGCCTCGCGGACCAGCCTCGACAGGGCGCCGGCTTCGCGCGAAGTGGCCGATACCGAGCGTTTCAACCTGCTCAAGCGGTTGCGCTTTTTCGAAGGCTTCGACGATGTGCTGTGCTGGGAGGTGGTGCGGTTCGCCGATTGGTTGCGCGCCCCGCCTTCGCATGTGCTGTTCGCCGATGGCGAAGCGGGTTCGCATTTCTTCATCCTGGCCGAAGGTCAGGTGCGCGTCTCACGCAAAGGCCGGTTGCTCAACATCCTCGAAGCCGGCGAATGCGTGGGCGAGATGGGCTTCCTCGGCGAATTCGGCCACGGCAGCAAGGAGCCCGGCGCGCAGACCTTGCGCAGCGCCGATGTAACCACGCTGGTGTCATGCACCTTGATACGCATCTCGCCGCAAATGCTTTCGCGCGCTTCGCAAGGCTGCCAACTCGCGTTCAACCGTGCCTTCCTCGGCCTGCTGGCCGAGCGGCTGCGCATGGCCAATCAACGCATCTCGTCGACCTGAATTCGCTGCGCGGGCGCACCGCGCAGCGCTCTTTTTGCGGTCAACCGATGGTCACCGTCGGCACGCCGCTCGCCACCGTCGCGACGGTGCGGGTGTCGATGATGGGCGCGGCCGGTGCGGTGTTCGCCACCAGCCGATGCACCTTGCGCAATTCGCAGCGCACCGCGGCGGCGGTCACCGTGAGGACGGCATAGCCTTGGGCGTCGCTGTCCACATGCTTGATCCACGGATTGCCGCCGAGGCTCGCCAAGGCTTGCGCCAGACCGAGCAGACTCGTCGAAAAATTGCTGTCGGCTTCGAGCCCGGCGACCACCGCGTCGGTCACGGCATCGAGCTGGGCTTCGGCCACACCCTTGGCGGCCAGCGCTGCACGCACCGGCCGACGCGCCTGGGCGCCGAGCTGGGCCAACGTGGGGGCCGAACGCGCAAGCGTGTAATCGAGCAGATTGAGGTTGATGTCGATGCTGCCGACGCCCGGCACGGCGATGCCGGTGATCGGATAGAACACCAAGGTGGCGAGGCTGGCCGACAAGCTGCCGACGGCATCCTTCAAGTACGAGTAATACGAGCTGCTGCTCGCGCCGGCCACCACGAGTTCGGTCATCACCGCGGTGCCGCCGCCGGTTGCGCGGTAGTCGTCGCGGATTTCGCCCGCGAAGAAGGCATGGATGTCGCCCGTCACCGCGACCACATTGGCGATCGCCTGATCGCGCAGGTGGGCCATGATGTCGCGCCGCTCGGCGTCGTAGCCGTCCCAGGCATCGGCATCGAGCACGAACGAGGTGAAGTAAGGCGCGAGCGCGGTCTTTTGCGCGGCGGGCACGAAGGACGATGCGCTTTTGTTCGCTTGAATGTCGGGCTTGATGTAGCCGAAGGCAATGGTTTGCGCGGCCGCCGTGGCCTGCGCGGTGCTGCCCGCAGCGGCCGCAGCCTTCGCCGATGAATACGCGGCGACCGCGATCGCAGCCTGAGTGGCGGAAAGGCCGGCACCGGTCGCTGCGGTGTTCAGATTGCCGGCGCTGGCATCGGCCGTGGCGATCGCAACAGCGGCCGCGCTGGCCGTGGCCTGCGTGGCACCAGCGGTCATCGCCGCCACCAAGGCTGCAGCCGCCGTCACACTGCCGGTGCTGGCCGCGGTGGTGCCGATGGAGGTGGCGAGCGTCGAGATCGACGACAAAGCGATCAAAGTCGCGATCGCATTGCTGCCGTCCAGGCCCATGCGCGTGAGCATCACTTCCGAGCCCCAAAGCTTCCACGTGGCCGGTGAATTCTGCAGCGTGGTCTTGAGCCAGGCACGCTGGGTGGCGCCCAGCATCGACACCAGGCCGAGCCGATCGCCGGCCGCGGTGCCGGCCGCGATCTTCGCGGCTTCGACCTGGTCGTACAACACGGTCTCGGGCACCAACGCGCGGCTGCCGATGTTGCCGAGCGGCGCACCGGTGACGGGGTTGGGCGCGGCTTCGGGGATCAGATGGTCGCTGCGGTACAAGCGCTGGTCGGTCATGACCACATGCGCGAGCGTGCCGAATTGCAGATCGCGGTAAAGCTTGATGGTCTGGTAGCCGGCGACGCTGTCGTCATAGCGAATGTCGGCCGGCATGAATTCGAACCAGGCCTGGTTTGCGTACCGGCGGCGCGCGGTCTGATGAGTGTTGTCGCCCAGGCCGGTGCTGGCGTTGTAGGTGCCGTTGTCGTAAGTCTCGGCATCGCCCCAGCAATCGTCGGAAAACTCGTGGTCGTCCCAGATCGCGATCATCGCGTAGCGTGCATGGACGGCCTGCAAGCGTGCATCGCTGCGGTAGCGCTTGTACAAATACCGGTAGTCGGCCACGGTGGTCGCATACACGCCCGAACCGTCGACGGTGCCGTTGGGCAGCACGAGCAGGCTGTGCGCGGTTTCGACTTCGCCGGTCTGGAAGGCCTTGCCCACCGATTCGTAGATGTAATCGCCGAGGTGGAGGAAAAAATCCAGATCGGGTTCGCTCGCGACGAGGTCGGAGAACGTGGCCCAATGATTGACGCTCCAGTCCTGGCAGACCAGGGCCGCGAACTTGAGCTGCGCCGGTGTAGCGCTTTTGGCGGGTGCGGTCTTGAAGCGGCCGATCGCGCTGCGCGCGGCGCCGGCGCTGAATTGATAGTAGTAGGTCGTACCGGCCATGAGCCCGGTGAGCTTGTGGCGCAAGGTGTAGTCGTAGCCGGCCTGCGCGCTCAAGTCCACATTGGCCACCGCCGTGCCGGTCAGTGCCACGGTGCTGCCGATGTGCGCGCTGTTGTCGCTCGCGGTCACCTGCAATTTGACGGCGAGGTTGCCGGCATCGGTGGGCGTCGCGATGTCATCGGCCGAAGCCGGCACGGCGCGCGTCCAGAGCACGATCGCATCGGGTTGCGGATCGGCCGAGGCCACGCCTTGCGGGAATTTGCCATCGGTGGGCGAATCGGAACCACCGACGCAGGCATTGAGCCCGAGGGTGGCAGCGGAAACCGTCAGAAAACCTGCGGCTTGAAGAAAATCACGACGCTTCATGGTGGGGACCCCGGATCGGAATCCCGCCACTGTGAAAGCCGTGCATGACAATCTGATAACCGATGCGCGAGCGCATCCGCACCAAACTAGAGGACGGCGTCGAGACTCACTTGGCGCGCCCATTCCTGCGCATCGTCGGACAACACGACGATGCGCTCGAGCCCGCCGACCCCGAAGCCTTCGCCGAGTTGCGCCGCGGTGGCGAAATCATGGCGTTCGAGCGCGATCGCGATGTCGAGATACCGCCGCCATGGACCGCGCGCTTCGAGCAAGGCTTGTTGCGCGGGCGTGGCCAATTGCAACGGCGCCAAGGCTTGCGCAAGCGGGGTCTGGAACAAGGCGTCGAGCAAGGAGAACATGCCGACGGTGAACAAACCGTCGGGCGGATCGGTGCCGCGTTCGATCGCGAGCAATTCGAGCATGCGCCCGCGCGTGAGGGCGATTTCCTGCAAGGCATGCGACAAGCGCCGCCCTTCGGCCGCGCCGATCAGCAACATCGACAAGAAGCGGTAAAGCTCGTTGCGGCCGAGCAGCACCACGGCTTGTTCGATCGATTCGATCTTGCGCGTGAGGCCGAAGGCCGCGCTGTTCAGATAGCGCAGCAGGCGATACGACAAGGCCACATCGACGCGGATCTGTTCGACGATGCGTGCATTGCCGGCGTCGAGCACGACATGGTTGAGCAGCCGGCTGATGCGCTGCATGTGCGGCGCCATCGGCTTGGCATCGCGCGGCTCGCGCGCGGTGGCGATGGTGCCGCTGGCCAGGCTCACGCCCGAGCGCACCGCAAGTTCGAGGTCGTCGATCGAAGCGATGTCGCTCGCCACGGTCGACACGCCCGGAATCGTCTGTACCCATTGTTGCTTCGCTGCCAGCAGGCCATCGATCGCGCCGCCGACGTATTGCAAGGCGACGAAATCGGTGCGCGGCCGGCGCGGCACGGCAGCCAGCCAACTGCCCGGCCAGCCGATCAACGCGCCCGACATGCGCAAGGCGTCGACGCGCTCGATGGTGGCCGTGGTCAGTACCTCGGGCGGCTGGATGCACAGCATCATGCGCGGCCCGAGCTGCTGGGTCACTTCGGGCCGCAACAAGACATCGGGGGCGAGCGCCGCGTAGGCGACCCGCCCGGCCACCTCGTCGAAATGCCGTTCGCGTTCGCCCGTGCTGGCGATCCACTGCCAATCGAGCTTTTGCCGAAAGTCCTCGAACAAAGCGTCGGCGCTGACGGCGGTGGGCTTCACGGTGATCGGGTCAGGCGGTCTGCACCGATTGCCAATTGCGAATCAGCCCATGCAATTCTTCGGCGTTCGGCGAGGCTTTGAGCTTGTCGCGCAAGACCGAGTCGCTGAGCATCTCGGCGATTTCAGAGAGGATTTCCAAATGTTTTTGGGTGGAAGCCTCGGGCACCAACAAAAAAATCATGAGGGCCACGGGCTTTTCATCGGGGGCATCAAAACCGATGGGTTCGGAAAGCAAAAACACCGCGGCCAAGGGAGATTTGAGACCTTTGATGCGGCCATGCGGGATGGCGACACCGTAACCCAAGCCGGTGGAACCCAATCGCTCTCGGGCAAACAAGCTGTCAGCGACCATGGCTCGGTTGAGCCCGTGCAGGTTTTCAAAAAGCAAACCCGCCTCTTCAAAAGCGCGTTTTTTGCTGGTGACTTCCACCTGCACCAGGGCTTGTGCAGGGGGCAAGATGGCGGCGAGTCGATTCATACAGGGGGCTGATTATGCAACGAGTCCTCGGCAGATACTAGGGTTTGTGTTGATTGCTTTTTTATTCTTTTTAGGCATGGTTTGACAAGAAAAAACCGCCTCCACGGAGGCGGTTGGGCGGGTTCGCAAAGGCTTAATGAATGGGTTG
>CAXBRX010000030.1:0-15292 GCA_963977835.1 uncultured Derxia sp. | reverse complement strand
CAATCCGCAGACGCTCGCCAAGATCGCGCTCGGCGAGCGCTTGTTTCACGACCCGGCTTTGTCGATC
This sequence comes from uncultured Derxia sp., assembly GCA_963977835.1. Classification (GTDB taxonomy): domain Bacteria; phylum Pseudomonadota; class Gammaproteobacteria; order Burkholderiales; family Burkholderiaceae_E; genus CAXBRX01. Next base: position 15,225 of record CAXBRX010000030.1, on the reverse strand, counting down.
GACCGCGAAGTGGCCTGCGCGTCTTGCCACAATGTGCGCACCGGCGCAGGCGACGATGGCCGGCCCACCTCGACCGGCATCGCCGGCAAGCGCGGGGCGCGCAATGCCCCCACCGTCTTCAACGCGGCGTTCCAGCCCGTGTTGTTTTGGGATGGGCGCGCCGCGTCGCTCGAAGAACAGGCCAAAGGGCCGCTCGTCAACCCGGTCGAGATGGGGATGCCGGATCTGGCGCGCGTCGAGGCGCGCGTGCGCGAAGACCAAAGCTATCGCGCCGCGTTCGCCGCGGCTTTCGATGGCGATGCGAGCGTCGACATCGACCGGATCGCCGCCGCGATCGCGAGTTACGAACGGACCTTGATCACCGCCGACACGCCTTACGACCGCTTCGTGCGCGGCGATCGGCAGGCATTGACCGATGCGCAATTGCGCGGCATGGCCTTGTTCGATTCGATCGGTTGCACGAGCTGTCATGCGGGCGCCAATTTCAGCGGTGCCGGCGCCTTCGACACCGCAGCGCTCTGGCGGATGTTTCCCGCCAATCCGACCGAATTCGATCAGCGCTTCGCGCTCACGGCCGATCTGGGCCGCGCGGCGCCGGGCTCGACCAGCGGCGTCTGGCGCGTGCCTTCGTTGCGCAATGTGGCGCTGACGGCGCCTTACATGCACAACGGCCGCGTGGCCACGCTCGACGAAGCGGTGCGCGTCATGGCGGCGGCGCAATTGGGCCGGCGGGTGCAGGCGCAGGCGCCGTCGCAACGCATCGCGGTGTGGTCGAACACCGAGGCGCGCGCGGCGATCGTCGAGCATGCCCCGTTGACCGACGCCGATGTCGCCGACATCGTGGCCTTCCTGCAAGCGCTGACCAGCGACCGTTTGCGCGCCACGATCGCCGCAGCGGCGGCCGGGAGCACAAATCAGCACGCAAATGCGGTATCGCTGCAGAAAAATGCGTTGTAAGTGCTATTGCTTCATGGGCGGCGTTGCTCGGAACATCATGGATTCCTTGTCACGGAGACCACGATGGCCGCCACGCCGCCGCCGATGAACGATTTTCTCGGCAAGCACATCAGCGCAATCTGTCCGTTCAGCATCGGCAAAGACGATCACCAGAACCATTGCGCGCATTTCGTGAGCCATGCGCTCGGCTACGACTTCGACGAAACCTGCAAGAACTTCACCTACGTCGACAAACAGCGCGAGGAAAAAGGTGCCACGTTGCGCGTCGAACGCCTGTTCAACCGCGCCTTGCGCAAGGGCGTGTGGGACGATCGGCCCGCCACCGCAACTTCCTGCCTCATCTTCGTCACGCTCGACAGCAATGTGCGCACCATCGGCGAGGTGCTGGCCATGGGCAACCATCCGCGCAAGCATGTCGGTCTGTACATCAACGGACAAATCTGGAATTACAGCAATTCGCAGCGTAAAGTCGTCGTCGACGCGGAAGCGCATTTCCTGACCAAGTTCACGCATGCCTACCGCACACCGGACCGGACGGTCGAGTTCTATTACGCGGAGTTGATCTGATGAAGCGCGCGTTGTTCATCGTGTTGGCCTTGGCGGGCACTGCGGCACAGGCCCAGACCTGGAACGATGCGCTGTGGGGCACGCCCGTCAAGATCGATGCGGCCAAGCCGCCGACCGGCATGCAGTTGGTGAGCGTGCTGCTGGCCAATCAGGCCATGCCGCTGGCCGGCACTTCGTGCGAGAACACCGCGCTCAAACCCGATCCGCGTACCTTGGCCGACCAGTTGTCGATCACGCTCGGCTCGGCCCTCGGCCAAGCCAAGCATCGTGTCGTGCTCGAAAGCCAATGCAAGGCCGGCAGCTTCGATGCGCCCGATGGCACGCACGTCAACGGTTGGGCTTGCGACCTGAATGCGATCGATCAGACCAGCGGCGGCAAATTCGTCGCGAATTCGCGCGTGCGCGTCGGACTCACGCCCGACACCTGGAAACTCATTCCGGGGTCTTTGAACTGCCTGTGAGGCTGCGGCGTTTGCCCCCAATCTGCGGATTGGAGGCAAACGTGCAGGATCATCGATACGGCAGGGGCAGCGACGCGGCAGGTCCGCTCACTTCCCCCACGAATCCTTCATCGTCGCAATGCGATTGAACACCGGCTTGGCATCGCTCGAATCGACCGCGTCGGCAATGAAATAGCCGAAGCGCTCGAACTGGTAGCGGGTGCCGGGCGCGGCGCCGGTGCCGGGTTCGAGATAGGCGGTGACGACCTTCTTCGACGCCGGGTTGAGCGCTTGCAGGTAATCCTTGCCGCCCGCGTCGGGCTGCGGATCGCTGAACAAGCGGTCGTACAAGCGCACCTCGGCCTCGCGCGCGTGCGCGGCGCTGACCCAGGTGATGTTGCCCTTGACCTTGATGCTGTCGGCGCCCGGGGTGCCGCTCTTGGTGTCGGGCAGGACTTCGGCCTGCACTTCGATGATCTTGCCGTCGGCGTCCTTGGTGCAGCCCGTGCATTTGACGACATAGCCGTACTTCAGGCGCACGGTGTTGCCCGGAAACAGCCGGAAGAAGCCCTTGGGCGGTTCTTCGACGAAGTCTTCGCGCTCGATCCAGAGCTCGCGGCCGATCGGGAAGTTGCGCCGGCCCATTTCGGGATGATGCGGATGCACCGGGGCGCTGCAATCCTCGACGCGGTCGGCGTCCCAATTCGTGAGCACGAGCTTGATGGGGTCGAGCACCGCAACCGCGCGCGCGGCCTTGGGGTCGAGGTCGTCACGCAACGCTTGTTCGAGCACGCTGTAATCGATCCAGCCGTCGGCCTTGCTGACGCCGATGCGCTCGGCGAACAATTGAATCGCCTCGGGCGTATAGCCGCGCCGACGCAGGCCGACGATGGTGGGCATGCGCGGGTCGTCCCAGCCGTCCACATGCTTTTCGGTGACGAGCTGCAGCAGCTTGCGCTTGCTGGTGATGACGTAGGTGAGGTTCAGGCGCGCAAATTCGTACTGATGCGGCAGGCAAAACGGGTCGGGCCGACGTTCTTCGAGCGCATGGGTGAGCAAGGGGCTGAACTGGTTGGCGTCGGGGCCGGTCAGCAGCGCGAAAAAGGCGGGCAGATCGGCCAGCACGTCTTCGCGGTTGCGGTCCCAGCGCTCGAACAGGATGTTCAGATCGCGCTCGGAATAGCTTGCGAACAGCTTGTGCCGGAAGTTGTAGCAATGCAGCGCGAATTCCTTCTGCGCTTCGACGCCTTGTTCCTCGATCGCCTTGACGATCTCGACTGCTTCCAGCCATTGCGGGGTGCGCAGCACCGGCACCAGCCGTTCGACCGCCCAGTCGTACAAGGGGCGGTGGTCCTGGAATTCGAGCGTGCAGATGCTGTGGGAGATGTTCTCGAGCGCATCGGACACCGCATGTGCGTAGTCGTACATCGGGTAGATGCACCATTCGCTGCCGGTGCGGTGATGCTCGGCGAAACGGATGCGGTACAAGGCCGGGTCGCGCAGATTCATGTTGGGCGAGGCCATGTCGATCTTGGCGCGCAGGATCATCGAGCCTTCGGCATGCTTGCCAGCGCGCATTTCGCGGAACAAGGCCAGACTTTCGGCCGGCGTGCGGCTGCGATACGGCGAATCGGTGCCGGGTTCGGTCAGAGTGCCGCGCGTGGCGCGCATTTCCTCGGCGCTTTGCTGGTCGACATAAGCGTGGCCGGTCTCGATCAGGTATTCGGCGAAGCGATAGAGGTAGGGGAAATAATCGCTCGCGTAGAACAGGTTCTCGTGGTGGCCGGCGGGGCCGTCCTCTTCATAGCCGAAGCCGAGCCAATGCACGGTGTCGAGGATGGTGTCGACGTACTCCTGGTCTTCCTTGACCGGGTTGGTGTCGTCGAAGCGCATATGGCATTGGCCGCTGTAATCGCGCGCCAGCCCGAAGTTCAGGCAGATGCTTTTGGCATGGCCCACATGCAGATAGCCATTCGGCTCGGGGGGGAAACGGGTGCGGATTTTCTGGACGTCGATCGGGGCTTGTGCGTGATGGGTGCCATCGCCCGGCGTGCCGGCCCAGCGGCGGCGCGCGAAGCGGGCGTTGCGCAGATCGTCTTCGATGATGTTGCGCAGGAAGTTGGTCAGGTGCCCTTCGCTGCGGGCGTTGTCTGAAATACCCATAAGGATCGATCGTTAAGCTTGCTTGGGGGAGAACGGAATTTGAGCGGTTGCACCGCGGTTTTGCCGCAGTGTAACGAATGCGCGCGGGTGGCGTCTTGCGCCGACGCATGTCACCTGAATTGGCGACGTCCGTGGTCGAAGCTTCAACAGTCCAACCTGCGACGGCCGTCGGGACATAGACTTCATGTCAATCGCGGTTGTCTGACCGATCTCTCGCACAGGACCCCCGTTGAACGCTCGATCCGTCTCGAACGAACGTCGTGCCCAGGCGATGCGCTTGTTGGCGGAGGGCATGCCGACCGCGGAAGTGGCACGTGCTGTCGGCGTTTCACGTCAGACCATCTCCTCCTGGGCCAAGGTGCAGCCCGACGACGGCATGCCTGCGCGCGCGCGTGGGCGGCCGGGCGCGCTGACGCCTGAGCAGAAGCGCCGTCTGCAATCCTTGCTGTCCACCGGCGCGACCCTCAGCGGCTTTCCGACCGACAACTGGACTTTGCAACGTGTGCAGATACTCGTGGCGCGCGAGTTCGGCATTCAGTACAGCCTGAGCAATGTGTCGTCCTTGCTCAAATCACTGGGCCTGAGCACCGATCGCTCGGGCGAAGACCGTTCGGTTCTGCGCCTGGAAGTTTCCGAGCGCCCTTTGCGTCGCGATGGCCAGGGGCGGCCCGTCGAGCCGATCTACCAATTGGCCGACCATCTGCCCGAAGCCTTGATGCGTTACGACCTGCGTTTTCGGCGCACCTATCTCAACCCCGGATGGGAGTCGGTGACCGGGGTGAGCGCCGAATCGGCATTGGGCAAATCGCTCGACGAATGGCCATGCCCGCTCGATGGTGACCGCATCGCCTCGCAGCGGGTGTTGAATCAGGTCATCCGTCGTGTCGCGGCCTCGCATCAGGCCGAGTACGTCGATCTGCGGACCACCTTGCGCTCGGGCGTTGCGACCGACCTGCACATGCGCGTGCTGCCCGAGTTCGACGCCCAGGGGCAATGCGTGGCAGTGCTGGCGGTGGTGCGCAATGAAAGCACTCCGGCGGAATTGCGCCGGCGCCTCGAATGGGCCGAGCGCTGGCTCGAGGAATTGCAGCGCGATGGCGCAATGGGCTATCTGTCTTTCGATGAGCATGGCGCGCTCGAGAGCATTTCGAGCGGCGCTTGCGTGCTGCTCGGGCATGCGCCCACCTGGCGGCCATCGCTCGAGGCCTGGGTGGTCTCGTTCAGTGCAGACGACCGCGCCGCGGTCGCGGACGCCGTCGAGCAACTGACCGAACGCCGCAAGCAACGCATCCTCCTCGATGTGCGCGGCAGCCATGTGCAACCGACCCAGGCGATGCGCATCGTCATGCATATCGAATCGCGCGGCCGTTCAGTGCCGCGGCGCTTGTCCATCACCTTGCGCGCGTTGGGCGCAGCCTTGGCGCCTACGCTTTAGACCTGTCGCTTCTTGGCTGCGGATCGGCGGTCGCCGAAATCGACACGCGCATTTTTCGTAATTCGCACACCGCGATTTGGGTGCGCTTCTCGAGTCTTGCCTTGCGCCGCTTCGGCAGAACAATCACAAGGTCCGTCAGACACCGTTCCGATCTGCCTCGAAGTGAGAGGCGGCCCGGCAGCGGTGCAGGGCGAAAGTTCCATCTGCGTGACATCTGATCCGCAACCGTCCGCTGGGTTCGGTGGCCTTGATGTTCCGCAAGCGCGCATGGCGTGTGCGCACTAGCCTCAGCTGCGGTGCGCACGGGTGTTCGCACGCAGATGACTGAACGGAGGCGATTGTGAAACGGAAACTGTTGGCAGGTTTCTTACTGGGGTTGGGCATGGCGGCTGGCATTGCATACGCTCAGACCAATTCGGGTGCGGCGACGCCGCCGACCGATACGGCGACCACGCCGGCCCCCGGCATGGGCGCAGGGCCCGGTGCCGGAATGGGCCAAGGCCCGGGCGCTGGCATGGGGCGGCGCGGGGGCGGGCCGGGAGGTGGTCAAGGTGGCGGGCGCATGCAGTTCGATGCAACGAATACGCCGGGCTGGGCATTGATGACGCCACAGGAACGCACCGAGCATCAAGCCAAGATGCGCTCGATGAAGACGCGTGACGAATGCAATGCCTACATGGTCGAGCACAAGGTGCAGATCGCGACCCGGGCGGCCGAGCGCAACGTGCAATTGCGTACGCCGCGTCGCGATCCGTGCGCGACGATGTTCCCGCAGCAGTAGGCCGGCATCGGGGCGATCGCATGCGTCGGTCGCCTCGAATGGTCATGGTGCGAACAAGGTCTTGAGCGCGCACCGACGCTGACCACGCAATTGCGGGCGCTTTTCCCGCTTATTCCTGTCTCTTGCCAAGGCGCTTTTGCGGAAAATTCGCAAGCGTCGGCGCAATTGCGCCGAGAGGAGACAGCGGCCATGAAAAAAGTATTCCAGATCATCCTTGCCCCGATCACGCGGGTCATGCGCGGCCTCCGGTTGTCGAGCAAATTGATGCTGATCGGGGCCTTGTCGTTCGTGCCGCTGGCTTTGCTGGCCGCGCAGTTCCTGTCGAGCCGGTATGCCGAACATGCCGCGACCAATGGCGAAGTGGTGGGCGCACGCGTTGTCACCGAAACCCTCGACTTGATCGCCGCGCTGCAATTGCAGCGTGCCGACCGCGCCGCGGCGCAGGCAGGCGATACGCAGGCTGCGGCCGCGCTGGCGCAGCGGCGCTCCGACGCCGAACATGCGTTGAGCGCGGTGGACGCGACCTTGACCGATGCGGCACTGAGCGACAGCAAACGTGCCTGGAGCGGTGTGCGCCCGGTGCTGGCCGCTTTGGCCAGCGAGACGGCCGAGCTTGCCCCGGCGCGCTATCAGGAAGCTTCCGATGCCGCGCGCGGTTTTCTTTACGAGATCGGGGATCACTCCGGACTGCTGTTCGATCCGGATCCCGCACCTTATTTTCTGATGGATCTGGCGGTCGTCCGCATGGGCGACTGGAGCCAGGCGCTCGGCAGTTTGAACAGTGCCGCCATCACGGCGGCCGGCAAACATGAGCAGGCAGCGGGCGACGTCGCACAGATGCGCGATGCGCGGCGCGCGCTCGACAGCGTGCTGCGCGAGCTGAACATGGTGAGCGCCGGGCTGGAACGCACGGGCGAACACGCGCCGCCGCAGCTTGGCGCCGCCATCGATGCCTCGCGCGGCTTCGCGCAACGGGTCGACGCCGTGCTCGGTGCCTCGGGCGCGGTCCCCGATGCGCATGCTTTGGCGATGGCGGGGCGCGAGGCGCTCGGGGCGCAGCGTGCGGCAGGTGCCGCGGTCATGACGATGCTGCATGCGCAGCTTTCTGCGCGCGAGGCCGCGATCAGTCGCACGATCTGGCTCAACATTCTCCTCGGCGGCCTGGGGCTGCTGGTGCTCGCGGCGATGATGTACGCGTTCTACATCACCTTCATGGGCGCGCTTCGTCGCCTGGCTGCCGCCGTCAAGGCGACCAGCAACGGCGACCTCACGGCGCGGGCCGACATCTGGGGCAGCGACGAACTGGCCGAAATCGGCAGCGCGCTCGAACAGATGAACGTCAAGCTGTCCGGCCTGGTGGCCAACATCCGCAGCAATTCGACGATGGTCGCGCGGTCGGGCGAGTCTTTGGTGGTCGGTGCGCGCGATCTGTCGTCGCGTACCGAGCAGCAAGCGGCCAGCCTCGAACAGACCTCGGCCAGCGTCCAGCAATTGTCGAGCACCGTGCAACACAACGCCGACAGCGCGCAAGCGGCCGATGGCCTCGCGACGCGGGTGCGCGGCGTGGTCGAGAGCGCCGGCACGGCCATGCATTCGGCGGTCGACACCATGAACGGCATTCAGACCAGCGCGCGCCGGGTGCAAGACATCATCGGCGTCATCGACGGCATCGCGTTCCAGACCAACATCCTGGCGCTCAATGCCGCGGTGGAAGCCGCGCGTGCGGGCGAAACCGGGCGCGGGTTCGCGGTGGTGGCCGCCGAAGTGCGTTCGCTCGCGCAACGCAGTGCCTCGGCCGCGCATGAAATCCGCGATCTGATCGGCGCGTCGGTCGCCGAGGCCGATACCGGCGTGGCACGCATCGGCGAAGTCAGTCGTACGCTCGAGAGCATCGTCAACGGCATCCGCGATGTGGCGAACAATGTGCGGGCGATTTCTTCGGCGTCGGCCGAACAAAGCCAGGGCCTGGCGCAGATTTCGGTGGCGATCGGCGGCCTGGACACCATCACCCAGCAGAACGCGCAATTGGTCGAAACCACCTCGCGTTCGTCCGAAGATCTCGGCGTGCGTGCCAACAAGCTCGCCGACGCGGTCTCGGCATTCAAGTTGCGCCAGGGCACGGCCGACGAAGCCCACGCCTTGGTCGAACGCGCAGTGGCCTTGTATCAGGCGCGCGGACGCGCGGCGCTCGACGCGATCACGCGCGATGCGGCGCATTTCGCCGACCGCGACATGTATGTGTTCGGCATCGCGGGCAGCGGACATTACTGCGCGTTCTCGGGCAAGCCCGAACGCGTGGGCGTCGATTTGCGCGGCGTGCCCGGCCTCGACGGCGACAAACTCATCCGCGATGCGTTCGCGCTGACGGCCAGCGGACCGGCCTGGATCGATTATCAGATCGTCGTGCCCGGCACCGACCGGGTCGAACCCAAGACTTCCTACATGGTCCAGGTTGCTCCCGATGTGGTGATCGGCTGCGGGGTTTATAAATACGTCTAGTCGTTTTCCAACCCGATACCTGCGAGGTTCTTGCAATGCCCGTCCTGGCCGATGCCGCGCTTGACCAATTGTTCCGTTCCGCCCGTACCCATAACGGCTGGCAGACGGATCGACCCATCGACGACGCCACCTTGAATGCGTTGTACGAACTCTGGAAATGGGGCCCGACGCAGGCCAATTGCTGTCCGGCGCGCGTGGTGTTCGTGCGCTCGCCAGAAGCCAAGGAAAAACTGCGCCCGTGCATGGCGCCGGGCAATCTGGAAAAGACCATGGCGGCCCCCGCGACCGCCATCATCGGCATGGACATGGCTTTTTACGAGGCGATGCCCAAGCTGTTTCCGCATGCGCCGGATGCTCGCTCCTGGTTCGTCGGCAACGACGCGGCCATCCATGACGCGGTCTGGCGCAACAGTTCGCTTCAGGCCGGGTATCTGATCGTCGCGGCGCGTGCGCTCGGGCTCGATTGCGGTCCGATGGCCGGCTTCGATGCCGAGAAGATCAATGCCGCCTTCTTTGCCGGCACCGAGGTCAAGGTGAACTTCCTGTGCAATCTCGGCTATGGCGATCCGGCCAAGCTCAGGCCGCGCGGACCGCGCCTGAGTTTCGAGGAAGCCTGCCGCGTCGTCTGAGGCGGCGTCAGGTGAAGTCGGGGGCGATCAGATCGAGCCGGTCGGTACAAAAAGCGTCGACGCCCCAATCGAACAATTCGCGCGCACGCTGCACTTCGTTAACGGTGTAGCACATCAGTGCCATGCCCTCGGCATGCACTTCGGCGACGCGCTCCGCGGTCAGTTCGCGTTCGCGCGGGTGCAATGCCAGCGCGCCGGTCGCCCGGACGCGCTCGCGCCAGTCATTCGGAATTTCGGTCACGAGCAAGCCGCGCGGAATTTCGGGCGCGATCTCGCGCGCGCCTATCAGCGCTGCCATCGAGAACGATGAAAACTCCGGCAAGGCCGGATCGAGTCCGCCGGTGCTGCGGGCGATCCGGTGCGCGAACGCAAGGCGCACCGCGGCAGCCACCGCCCGACCGGTCGCCAGCGCCACGGATTCATCGGACGGTTTGATCTCGATGTTCATCCAGATGTCATGGTCTTGGCAGTAATGAAGCACATCGGCGAACAAAGGCACGGGCTCGCCGATGTAGCAGGCTGAATACCAGGCGCCGGCGTCCATGGCGGTGAGTTGCGTCGATGCCGTGCCTGCCACTGCGCCGTCGCCAGCAACCGTACGTCCGAATTTCGGGTCGTGCATCAGGACTGGAACCGCATCGGCTGCAAGCATGACGTCGAACTCGACGCCTTTGAAGCCGCGTGCTTGTCCGACGCGGATGGCGGCGAGGGTGTTTTCCGGTGCAAGGCTGCCGCCGCCGCGGTGCGCAAGCACGCGCGGATAGGGCCAGCGAGGGGCGTTGGTGCTCATCGTCGTATTCCGGGCGTATTACAGGGCTTACATGAGGTTACCGCGTCGATGTCGGCGCAAATGCATGGGTGCGACGTTATCGACGGCATGGGAACGTCCCATGAACATGACCAGGGAGTCAACCGAATGAACAAGACCCATCAACTCGTGCTCGGCGTGCTCGCCGCGTCCATGGCCTCGATCGCTTTCGCGCAGACCCCTGCGCCGACCGCGGCGCCGGCCGTCAACGCCGCCACCGTCACCCAGCGCAACGCCAACCAGCAAGAACGCATCGAGCAAGGTCTGAAATCGGGTGAGCTCAACACGAAGGAAGCGGCCCGCCTGGAACGCGAAGAAGCGCATGTCGACCATGTCGAAGCGCAAGCCATGAAGGACGGCACGATGACCGCGGCCGAAAAGGCGCGCGTCACCAAGGCGCAAAACCAGGTTTCGCAAGACATCAACAAAGAAAAGCATGACGCGCAAAAGGGCAATCCGAATTCGGCGTCCAGCGAGCGCATGCAAGCCGCCGTGCAACGCGATGCGAACCAGCAGCAACGCATCGCCAACGGCGTCAAGGACGGCTCCTTGACCAACCACGAAGTCTCCGGCCTCGAACGCGGCCAGGCGCACGACTCGCGCGTGGAAGCCCGTGCCGGCGCCGATGGGCATGTGAGCGCCGCCGAATCCAAGCATGTTCAGAACACCGAGAATCGTCAGAGCAATCGCGTGGCACGCAAGAAGCACAACGCCCGCGAACGTGCGAACTGATCGCAGCAGGGGTCAAACGCAACTGCAGTTCTTGAGCCGGCGCGAGCCGGCTTTTTTATTCCCAGCCGCGCGAACGGTCGACCGCCAGACGCCAGCGGGCCAGACGCGCTTGCGCCTGATCGCGCGACATCTTGGGTTGGAAGACGTCGGCATCGAGGTCGTCGCGCTGGGCGTACTGGAAGATGCCGATCGAATGCGCGGCCAGCGCCGCAGCCCCGAACGCCGTGGCTTCGATGTGTTGCGGTCGCAGGACCGGCACGCCGAGCAGGTCGGCCTGCATCTGCATCAACAGGTTGTTGGCCGAAGCGCCGCCATCGACGAGCAATTCGCTCAAGCGCACGCTGGCGTCTTGTTGCATGGCGATCAGCAATTCGGCCGATTGCAAGGCGATCGATTCCAGCGCGGCGCGCGCGATGTGCGCCCGGTTGGTGCCGCGGGTGATGCCGACGATGGTGCCGCGTGCATGCGCATCCCAGTAGGGCGAACCCAGGCCGTTGAAGGCCGGCACCAGGAACACGCCGCCGGTGTCGGGCACCGCATCGGCCAGACCCTCGATCTCGGCGCTCGAATCGATGAGTCGCATTTCATCGCGCAGCCATTGCACGACCGAGCCGGCGTTGAAGACCGCGCCTTCGAGTGCGTATTCCTTGTAGCGCGAGGTCTGAGCGGCGGGGGGGGTCAGCGAGCCATGTTTGGACAGCACCGCTTCTTCGCCGGTGTGCATGAGCATGAAACAGCCGGTGCCGTAGGTGTTCTTGGCCTGGCCGGGCTTCAAGCAGTTGTGGCCGAACAGCGCGGCCTGCTGGTCGCCGGCCACGCCGGTGATCGCGATCGGGTCGCCGAAAAAATCGGTCTCGCCGAATTTGCTGGCCGACACCTGGACCTGCGGCAGGATTTGCATCGGAATGTTGAAGGCCTTGCACAACTCGGCATCCCAACAGCCGTTGTGGATGTCGTACAGCATGGTGCGCGAGGCGTTGGTTACGTCGGTGAGGTGCTTTTCGCCGTGGGTGAGCTTCCAGATCAGCCACGAATCGACGGTGCCGAAGGCCAGTTCGCCAGCCTGTGCGAGCGCGCGCGCGCCAGCCACATGGTCGAGCAGCCACGCGATCTTGCTGGCCGAAAAATACGGATCGATCATCAAGCCGGTCTTGGCACGGACCGCATCGAGCAATCCGGCTTTGCGCTGGGCGTCGCACCAGTCGGCGGTGCGATGGTCTTGCCAGACGATGGCCCGATGGATCGGCTTGCCGGTGCGGCGGCTCCACAACAGCGTGGTTTCGCGCTGGTTCGAGATGCCGATGGCATCGATGTCGCGGGCTTCGAGATGGGCTTCGGCCAAGGCCTGACGTGCGCTTTCGATCTGGGTTTGCCAGATTTCCTCGGGGTCGTGCTCGACCCAGCCCGGGCGCGGATAGTGTTGCGTCAAAGGCAGTTGCACGGCCCCCGGATGGGCTCCGCCCGACTGGAACACAATCGCGCGCGACGAACTCGTGCCCTGGTCCAAGGCGAGGATGGTGGCCATGTCTGTCTCCGAAGCGTTGCCTGGCGTGCTGTCCCGGATTGGCGCGTTCCGCAGGGCAGACCGCGCTCAAACCCCTATAATCCTGATTTTTCAAGCATTTAGACCGGCGTGATCGCTGCAGGGTCAAGCCGCTCCAAGCAACATCATCCTCTGAACGAGCCGCAATGAAAGCCGCAGACATCCGCGAAAAATTCCTGAAATTCTTCGAATCGAAGGGCCACACCGTCGTGCGCTCCTCGAGTTTGGTGCCGGGTAACGACCCGACCTTGCTCTTCACCAACAGCGGCATGGTGCAGTTCAAGGATGTCTTCCTCGGCACCGACAAGCGCAATTACGTGCGCGCCGCCTCGGTGCAGCGCTGCCTGCGCGCCGGGGGCAAGCACAACGACCTCGAGAACGTCGGCTATACCGCGCGCCACCACACCTTCTTCGAGATGCTGGGCAATTGGTCGTTCGGCGATTACTTCAAGCACGACGCTCTGGTCTGGGCCTGGGAATTGTTGACGACCGACTTCGGTCTGCCGGCCGACAAGCTCTGGGCCACGGTCTATCAAGACGATGACGAGGCCTACGACATCTGGACCAAGGTCATCGGCCTGCCGCCCGAGCGCGTCGTGCGCATCGGCGACAACAAGGGCGCGCCGTATGCGTCCGACAACTTCTGGCAGATGGCCGACACCGGCCCCTGCGGTCCGTGCTCGGAAATCTTCTACGACCACGGCGCCGATGTGGCCGGCGGCCCGCCCGGATCGCCCGATGCCGATGGCGACCGCTACATCGAGATCTGGAACAACGTGTTCATGCAGTTCGATCGCCAGATCGACCCGGCGACCGGCGAAGCCACGCTCACGCCGCTGCCCGCGCCTTGCGTCGACACCGGCATGGGCCTCGAACGCTTGGCCGCGGTGCTCCAGCATGTGCACAGCAATTACGAGATCGACTTGTTCGACCGGCTCATCAAGGCCGCCGCGCGCGAAACCCACACCACCGATCTCGCCAACAATTCCTTGAAGGTCATCGCCGACCATTTGCGCGCGGTGTCTTTCCTGATCGTCGACGGCGTGTTGCCCGGTGCCGATGGCCGCGGCTATGTGCTGCGCCGGATCATGCGGCGCGCCTTGCGTCATGGTTACAAGCTCGGCCAGACCAAGCCTTTCCTGCATCGGCTCGTCAAAGATCTGGTCCATGAAATGGGCGAGGCCTATCCCGAGATCAAGGAAGCCCAGGCGCGTGTCGAGCAGGTCATCAAGGCCGAGGAAGAACAATTCGGCCGCACACTCGAACATGGCATGAAGATCCTCGAAGCCGCGTTCGCCAAGGCCGACCAGCTCGATGGCGAAACCGTCTTCACGCTCTACGACACCTACGGCTTCCCAGTCGACCTGACCGCCGACATCGCGCGCGAACGCGGCAAGTCGGTGGACATGGACGGCTTTGAGAAGGCCATGAACCGCCAGCGCGAACAAGCGCGCGCGGCCGGCAAGTTCAAGATGGCGCAAGGCCTGGAATACGGTGGCGCCAAGACGGCCTTCGTCGGCTACGGTACCCTCGAAGGCGAAGGCAAGATCACCGCGCTGTACGTCAACGGCACCTCGGTCGAGAAGCTCGACGCCGCGCAACTTTCCGGCAACGATTCGACCGTGGTCGTGCTCGACACCACGCCGTTCTATGCCGAATCGGGCGGCCAGGCCGGCGACATCGGCGAACTCGCGTCGGCGACCGGCAGCTTCATCGTCGACGACACCCTCAAGATCCAGCCCGAAGTCTTCGGCCATCACGGCGCTTTGCGTGCCGGCACCTTGGTCGTGGGCGAGCGCGTGAGTGCGCGCGTGAACCTGCGCGCGCGCAGCCGCGCCGCGGGCAACCATTCGGCGACCCATTTGCTGCATTCGGCGCTGCGCACCGTGCTCGGGCCGCATGTCCAGCAAAAGGGTTCGCTCGTCGATGCCGACAAGACCCGCTTCGACTTCTCGCACGACAAGCCGATGACCGACGCTGAACTCCGCAAGGTCGAAGAACTCGTCAACGCCGAAATCCGCCGCAACGTCGAGGTCAGCGTGCGTCACCTCAAGTACGACGACGCGATCAAGGCCGGTGCGATGGCTTTGTTCGGCGAGAAATACGGCGACGAAGTGCGCGTGATCGGCATGGGCGCGTTCAGCACCGAGTTGTGCGGCGGCACTCACGTGGGCCGCACCGGCGACATCGGCTTTTTCAAGATCGTCTCGGAAGGCGGCGTCGCGGCCGGCATCCGGCGCGTCGAAGCCGTGACCGGTGAAGGCGCGCTCGCGCATGTGCAGCACCTCGACCACGCCGTCGGCGCGGCGGCGGCTGCGCTCAAGGCCAACCCCGAGGAAGTCACCGCGCGCATCACGCAAGTGCTCGACAATGTGAAGACGCTCGAAAAAGAACTCGCGCGTCTGAAGAGCAAGCTCGCGTCGAGCCAGGGCGATGATCTCGCGGCGCAAGCGGTCGACATCAAGGGCATCAAGGTGCTCGCGGCCACGCTCGACGGCGCCGATGTGAAGACGCTGCGCGAGACCATGGACAAGCTCAAGGACAAGCTCAAGACCGCGGCCATCGTGCTGGCGACCGTCGAAGGCGGCAAGGTCGCATTGATCGCGGGCGTGACCGCCGATGCGACCGCGCGCGTCAAGGCCGGCGACCTCGTCAACCATGTGGCCCAGCA
>CAXBRX010000029.1:0-16011 GCA_963977835.1 uncultured Derxia sp. | reverse complement strand
CGTCGGCTGGCGCTGCCGCTCAGCACGAGGCTGGGTGACGGAGCGAGCGATGCGGGCGTCATTCGATCTTCAGAGGCTCCCATGGCACCCGACCCGGGACGGCCCGCGGCGGGCCGGGACGAAAGGATACGGCGGCCGGGCGGGAAGAAGCGCCCCGCCCGGCCGCCGTGCAGGAGGAGGGGCCTACTTCGCCGCGTCCCAGGCGGCGCGCAACATTGCAATGCCGTGGGCGCCATGTGCCATGGCCTCGCCCAGCATCGCCGACGTCATGCCGCCGATCGCATACACCGGAATACCGGGCGCCGCCGTGAGCGCGGCAAATCCGTCCCAGCCGAGCGGCTGTGCGCCCGGATGCGTCGGCGTCGCGGCCACCGGGCCGGCGATCGCGTAGTCGAGGCCGAGGGTCGCAGCGCGGTCGAGGGTTGCGCGCGCATGCGCCGAGACGCCGACCAGTTCGACGGCCGGCCGTGCGCTCATCGCCGCGAAATCCTGCTCGCGCAAATGCACGGCGCCCGCGTCTTCCCAGAAACGCTGACCATGCGCGCTGTTGATGATGAGACGAGCGCCAGCGGCCTCGGTGCGCGCGCGGACTTCGCGATACAACGGCGCAAACGCCTCGGCGGACAGTTGCGGCTCGCGCAATTGCAGCGCGCGCAATCCGTGCGCCAACGCTCGATCGAGTCGTTCCAGAAACACGGGCACGCCCAAGGCCGCCGCCTGCGAAACGCCCATGGTCCAGGGCAAAGCGAGCCAGCGCAGGCACGGCTTGGTCGCTTCCAGCAAAGGTTCGGGCTTGCGGTCGCGCAGATCGAACCATTCGAATTGCTGGCCTTCGCGCGCGACCAGTTCGCCGCTCCATTGCGTCACGCGCGTGAAATGCAGGCGCACATGCGCATGCGGATAAACATGTTCAATGGTCACCCACGGCAGCGCGTCATGGATGGCGATGCCGAGTTCTTCGTGCAGTTCGCGCGCAAGCGCTTGCGCGACGGTTTCGCCGGCCTCGAGCTTGCCACCCGGGAATTCCCAATAGCCCGCATACGGTTTGCCTTCGGGGCGCGAGGCGAGCAGGAAACTGCCATCGGGCCGCAACAGCACGCCGACGGCGACTTCCACCGGCGGCTTGCGCGGCGCTTCCATCGGAGTGCTCATGCCTTCGGGGCTGCCGATGCACGATCGAGCGAGGCACGCCCAGCCCAATCGCGCGCGAATTGCCAGGCCACCCGGCCCGAGCGCGAGCCGCGTTCGAGCGCGAATTGCAACGCCGCGGCGCGCGCGGTGTCGTCGAGCGCGGCGCCGAAATGCGCCAGCCAATGCGCGACGATGCCGAGGTAATCGTCCTGGCGAAACGGGTAGAAACTCACCCAAAGCCCGAAGCGTTCCGACAAGGAAATCTTTTCTTCGACCACCTCGCCCGGATGCACTTCACCGTCTTCGGTATGCCGATAGCTTTCGTTGTCGCGCATGTACTCGGGCAACAAATGACGGCGATTCGAGGTCGCGTAAATCAGCACATTCTCGGTCTGGGCCGCGATGCTGCCGTCGAGCGCGACCTTGAGCGCCTTGTAGCCGGCCTCGCCGTCTTCGAAGCTCAGGTCGTCGCAAAACACCACGAACCGCTCGGGTCGGTCGGCGATCAGATCGACGATGTCGGGCAGGTCATGCAGATCGGATTTATCGACTTCGATGAGCCGCAAACCTTGGTCGGCATAGGCGTTCAGGCAGGCTTTGATCAACGAACTCTTGCCGGTACCGCGCGCACCGGTCAGCAGCACATTGTTGGCCGGCGCGCCCGCGACGAATTGCCGCGTGTTGCGCACGATCGCTTCCTTTTGCCGATCGACATGGCGGATGTCGTCGAGCGCGATGCGGGCCACATGTTTGACGGGATCGAGAAAGCCATGCCCGCCCGCGATGCCCGGACGGCGGCGCCAGCGATACGCGATCGCCGACCAATCGGCGGGCGCAGGCGGCGTCGGCAACAAGGCTTCGGCCCGGGCCAGCAAAGACTCCAGGCGCGCGATCAATTCAGGCGTGAGCGACATGGTGGGCGAGCAGCCTCTAAGCTCAGCTGCGGTAATCCGCGTTGATGCTCACATAGTCGTGCGACAGATCGCAGGTCCAGACCGTGGCTGCGGCCTGGCCACGGCCGAGCACCACGCGCACGCGGATCTCGGCCTGCTTCATGACGCGCTGGCCGTCTTCTTCACGATATTGCGGATGGCGTCCGCCGCGCGTGGCGACATGGACATCGTCGAGATACAGATCGACGCCATCGACATCGAGGTCGGTGATGCCGGCATAGCCGATCGCGGCGAGGATGCGGCCGAGGTTGGGGTCGCTCGCGAAGAACGCGGTTTTGACCAAGGGCGAATGCGCGATCGCATAACCGACCTTGCGGCATTCTTCGACGCTCGCGCCGCCTTCGACTTCGATCGCAATGAATTTGGTCGCGCCTTCGCCATCGCGCACGATGGCCTGGGCCAGTTGGCCGGCGATCTCGATGAGCGCGGCCTTGAGTTCGGCATACCCGACATCGGCGTCGGCAGCGAATTCGGGGCCGCCTGCGGCGCCGGTCGCGATCAGGATGAAGCTGTCATTGGTCGAGGTATCGCCATCGATCGTGATGCGGTTGAACGAGGCGTCGGCGACTTCCTTGACCAGGCGATCGAGCAAGGGCTGGGCGATCGCCGCATCGGTCGCGACATAACCGAGCATGGTCGCCATGTTGGGCTTGATCATGCCCGCGCCCTTGCTGATGCCGGTGATGGTGTAGGTCTTGGCGCCGATGGTCACCCGCGCCGAATACGCCTTGGGCTGGGTGTCGGTCGTCATGATGGACTGGCTCGCGTTGAACCAGTTGTCGGCGCGCGCGTTCGCGATCGCCTGCGGCAAGGCCGCGATCAGACGATCGACCGGCAGCGGTTCGAGAATGACCCCGGTCGAAAACGGCAACACCTGGTTCGGCGCAATGCCGAGTTCGTGCGCGAGCGCGGCGCAGGTGGCGCGCGCATTGGCCAGGCCCGGCGCGCCGGTGCCCGCATTCGCGTTGCCGGTGTTGACCACGAGCGCGCGGATGCCTGCCTTCGCGGCCAGATGTTCCTTGCAGACCGTCACCGGCGCCGCACAAAACCGGTTGGTGGTGAACACGCCCGCAACGCGCGCGCCTGCGGCCAGCCGCATCACGAGCACATCCTTGCGGCCCGGCTTCTTGATGCCGGCTTCGGCATGGCCCAATTCGACGCCCGCGACCGGGAACAAGGCCTCGGCGCGCGGCAGGGGAAGATTGACTGGCATGGGAATGTCGCCCGAAAAGAAAACGTTGACGATGAAACGCCGGCCGCTGAACGACCCCGCGCGGCCCTGCGGCCGCGCGCGCCGTCAATCAAGCTTGCCGTGGCATTGCTTGTATTTCTTGCCCGAACCGCACCAGCACGGATCGTTGCGGCCGAGCTTCGGGCCTTCGCGCCGCACGGTCTGCGGACGCTCGGCCACCGCGGGCCCGAGCGGCGGTTCGTCGGTACCGGCATCGCCAGCGTCGACCTCGGCGAGATCGTCGAACTCGGCATGCTGGGTCTGGGCGCGTTCGAGCACCTTGCCGCCGGCTTCCTCGATTTGTTCGCCGACCTGCTCGGCTTCATCGGCGCTTTGCACACGCACCGTCATCAGCACACGCGTGACGTCGTGCTTGACCTTGTCGAGGGTCTGCGCGAACAACTCGAACGCCTCGCGCTTGTATTCCTGCTTCGGATTCTTTTGCGCATAGCTGCGCAGATGAATGCCTTCGCGCAGGTAGTCGAGCGCGGCCAGATGCTCGCGCCACGAGGTGTCCATGCTTTGCAGCATGATCGAACGCTCGAAGCCGCCGAAGGCTTCACGGCCGACCAGCGCGACCTTGGCGTCGTACAAATCGTCGGCGGTCTTGACGATGCGTTCGAGCAGCACGTCATCGGTCAGCGAGCCGTCCTGGGCCAGCCAATCCGACAACGGCACTTCGAGTTGCAGCGATTCGCGCAAGGCGGCTTCGGCGCCCGGGATGTCCCATTGCTCTTCGACCGATTCCTCGGGCACGAAGCCGCGGAAGATGTCGGTGATCGCGCCGGCACGCAGACTGCGCGCGAGTTCGCCGATCTCGGTGGTGCCGAGGATCTCGGTGCGTTGTTCGTAGATGACCTTGCGCTGATCGTTGGCGACGTCGTCGTATTCGAGCAGTTGCTTGCGGATGTCGAAGTTGCGCGCCTCGACCTTGCGCTGCGCGCTTTCGATCGAACGCGAGACGATGCCGGCCTCGATCGGTTCGCCATCGGGCATCTTGAGCCGGTCCATGATCGCGCGCACACGGTCGCCCGCGAAAATGCGCAGCAAAGGATCGTCGAGCGACAGATAGAAGCGCGACGCACCCGGATCGCCCTGGCGGCCCGAACGGCCACGCAATTGATTGTCGACGCGGCGTGATTCATGGCGCTCGGTGCCGATGATTTTCAAGCCGCCTTGCGTCACCACGAGGTCGTGCTGGGCTTGCCAGTCGGCGCGCAATTGATCGGCCTGCGCCTTCTTCTCCTCGTCGGGAATGTCCTGGGCGTTGATGATCAGTTCGATCTGCTTTTCGACATTGCCGCCGAGCACGATGTCGGTACCGCGGCCGGCCATGTTGGTCGCGATCGTGATCGCCTTGGGCTTGCCGGCCTGGGCCACGATGCTCGCTTCGCGCTCGTGTTGCTTGGCATTGAGCACTTCATGCGGCAGCTTGGCCTTCTTGAGCAACTCCGACAGCACTTCGGAATTCTCGATCGAGGTCGTGCCCACGAGCACCGGCTGACCGCGCTCGTAGCAATCGCGCAGATCGCGAATGATGGCGTCGTACTTCTCGCGCGCCGAGCGGAACACCTGGTCGTTCAGATCGCGGCGGACCATCGGTCGGTTGGTCGGAATCACCACGGTTTCGAGACCGTAGATCTCCTGGAATTCATAGGCTTCGGTGTCGGCCGTCCCGGTCATGCCGCCGAGCTTTTCGTACATCCGGAAGTAGTTCTGGAAGGTGATCGAGGCGAGGGTCTGATTCTCGTTCTGGATCTTCTGGCCTTCCTTGGCCTCGACCGCCTGGTGCAGGCCTTCGGACCAGCGCCGGCCCGGCATCATGCGGCCGGTGAACTCGTCGACGATGATGACTTCGCCGTTGCGCACCACGTAATGCTGGTCGCGGTGGAACAGGTTGTGTGCGCGCAGCGCCGCCATCAGGTGATGCATCAAAACGATGTTGGCCGCGTCGTAGAGCGACGCGCCTTCGGGCAGCAGGCCCATGCGCGTCAGAATTTCTTCGGCCTTGGCGTGTCCGGCTTCGGACAGCGTGATGCGATGCGCTTTTTCGTCGACGTAGAAATCGCCTTCGGGCTCGGGCTCGCCGGGCTTGCCCTCGACCTGCATGCGCGTCATCTGCGGCGGCACCGCATTGATCTTCACATACAGATCGGTATGGTCTTCGGCCGGGCCCGAGATGATCAAGGGCGTGCGCGCTTCGTCGATCAGGATCGAATCGACTTCGTCGACGATCGCATACGACAGGCCGCGCTGCACGCGGTCCTTGAGGTCGTAGACCATGTTGTCGCGCA
The DNA here is from genome assembly GCA_963977835.1 of uncultured Derxia sp. Lineage (GTDB taxonomy): Bacteria > Pseudomonadota > Gammaproteobacteria > Burkholderiales > Burkholderiaceae_E > CAXBRX01. The sequence goes on along the minus strand of CAXBRX010000029.1, from coordinate 10,402 downwards.
GATAGTCGAAGCCGAATTCGTTGTTGGTACCGTAGGTGATGTCGGCGCCGTAAGCGACCTGCTTGTCGTCATGCGCCATCTGCGTGAGATTCACGCCGACGGACAGGCCGAGGAAGCGATACAGCCGCCCCATCCATTCCGCGTCGCGGCTGGCGAGGTAATCGTTGACGGTGATGACATGCACGCCTTTGCCGGTCAGCGCATTCAGGTAGACCGGCAAGGTCGCGGTCAGCGTCTTGCCTTCGCCGGTGCGCATTTCGGCGATCTTGCCGTAATGCAGGACCATGCCGCCGATGAGCTGGACGTCGAAATGGCGCATGCCCATGACGCGCTTGCTGGCCTCGCGCACCACGGCGAAGGCTTCCGGCAGCAAATCATCGAGCGATTCGCCGCCGGCATGGCGCTGTTTGAATTCTTGCGTGCGCGCCTGCAATTGTTCGTCGCTCAGCGTCTGGGTCTGGGCTTCGAGCGCGTTGATGCGGGCGACGGTGCGGTTGTATTGCTTGAGCAGTCGGTCGTTGCGGCTGCCGACGATCTTGGTGAGCAAACCAAACATGGAGGAATCCCGGTGGGCATGCCGAAGCGCGCGGCCTCAAAATGACCGCGCCACGCCCGGCAAGGCAATCTGGAAGTTTATCACCCGCCCCGTTACAACTCGGTCTGGCGGGTATAGACCTCGGCCGCCTTACTTGGAGGCGGTCACCACCTGACGCAAGCCCCCATCGGCAAGAAATTTGGTGGGATTTTGCGGAACACCGTTCACATGCACCTCGAAATGCAGGTGCGGACCGGTGGAGCGGCCCGTCGAACCGACATCGGCCAGACGGTCGCCACGCTTGACGATGTCGCCGGCCTTCACGAGCAGACGCGAGGCATGGGCATACCGCGTGATGACGCCGTTGCCGTGATCGACATCGACCATGTTGCCGAATTCGGGGTGGAACTCGGCTGCGACCACGACGCCGCCTGCAGCCGCCAGGATGGGCGTGCCGACCGGCGCCGCGAAATCGATGCCGTCATGGCGGACCTGTTTACCGGTGAACGGATCGGTACGCCAGCCGAAACCCGAGCCGACGAAACCATCATTGACCGGTTGCGAGCTCGGCATCAGGCGCTTTGCGACGCGTTGGTCGAGCAAAGTCGATTCCAGGCGGTTCATGTCCTGGGTGCGATTGCTGACATCGGCTTCGAGCGAAGCAAGGTCGCCCTTGAGCTGGTTCAGGGTCATGTCGCGCGCATCCGCGCCGGGGCTTGCGCCACCGCGCCCCGGCGTGGCGCCGAAGCCGAATTCCTGGGGTTTGATGCCGACCAGACTGGTGACCCGCTCGCCGATCACGTTCAGGCGATTCATCTGTGCCTGCATCTCGCCGAGCTTGATGGCCATGGCATTGAGATGGTCGCGCAATTGACCGTCGCGCTTCTCGGCCAGCTCGACCGTCGTCGAGCGCACAATGTCGCGCACGACAGGCAAGTCGAGCACGGCGCCGAAGCGCAAGGTCGCATACGACAAGGCCGACGAACCGAACAACAGCACCAGCAGCGTAACCACGACCGCAAGCACCAGATGCCGCATGCTCAGCGTCAGCGTGCGCGCTTGCTTGAGGCCTGAATGGACCAGGATAATCTGCACTTCAACCTCACCTGGATGAACTCACACATGTCCCCTGGCGCCGGGCGCAAACCGCGACCCGATCCTGCTCAACCGATCGGTACGTGGCTTGCACGTGTCGGCGGCCAACATGCCGCCTGGGACTCTCTTTGGCCTTCACTCGAACGCCAATCCGCCTTGCAAGCGGAAGTCGATCGCTTCAGTGCCCAATTCAACTGCGGCCGCACCTATGTGCGCGAAACCGGCCCCAAACAACTGACCTGGTTTGCGCTGACCACCGCGCAAGCCGCCAAAATGCGCAACCTCAAAGTCAGTCTTGAAACCTTTTTGACCGACTGCGGGTGGCACTTTAACGGCGTGACAATCCGCACACAACCGGCAAAAGCTCCTAGAAGCAATGCGCCGAATCCCGCCGGTCGACCGCCCAAACCACCCCTGAATCCCGAGCAGCTTGCACATTGGATTCGCCTGGAACAGACATTGGAGCCCGGTCCATTGCGCGACGCTGTTACCCGACTCATTGTCCATCAGTCCCGGATCGGCTGAGATTGAGCCAGAGCAACGACTCACATGTTGCGCTAGAGGATGCGTTCGAGGAAAAGCAGGCCGAAGAACACCAGGGCCAGCGCCCCGATGGTTTTGACTAGGCGCAAGGCCCAGGACAGATAGCGCCGATCGCCAGTGAGCAACCACATACCCACACAGCCAGCGATGGCAAACAGCGTCAACGCCGCAACAAGACGAAACACCACCATGCCTGCCTCCGGGAGTCGAAACCGGTCAGAAAGCGCCGGCTGAAACGGAGGATAGCCCGGCCACGGTGTAATCGACCGGCGCCGTCGATTCGTCGGAAAACTCGACGATGTCGTAGGCGGTCTGATCGGCAAACATGGCGCGCAACAAGCAATTGTTGATGGCGTGGCCCGATTTGTGGGCCGAATAGAACGCCAGCATCGGCTTGCCGGCGACGTACAGATCGCCGAGCGCGTCGAGCATCTTGTGTTTGACGAACTCATCGTCGTAGCGCAGGCCGTCGCTGTTGAGCACGCGGTACTCGTCCATCACGATGGCGTTTTCGAGGCTGCCGCCCTGGGCCAGCCCGATGTTGCGCAAGGCTTCGACATCCTGCATGAAGCCGAAGGTGCGCGCGCGCGCGATCTCGCGCACATACGACGTCTTGGCGAAATCGATTTCGAGCGTCTGGCCGGTCGCGTCGATGGCCGGATGGTGGAATTCGATGTCGAAACGCATGCGAAAACCGAAATGCGGTTCGAGCCGCGCCCATTTGTCGCCCTCGCGGTATTCGATGGGCTTGAGCACCCGGATGAAATGCTTGGGCGCATTCTGGACTTCGATGCCGGCCTGCTGGATCAGAAAGACGAAAGTCGAGGCGCTGCCGTCCATGATCGGGATTTCGGCACCCGAGACATCGACATACGCGTTGTCGATGCCGAGGCCCGCCAGGGCCGACATCAGATGTTCGATGGTGGCGATCTTGACGTCGCCGCGTTGCAGCGTGGTCGCCATGCGGGTGTCGGTGACCGACAGGTAATCGGTCGGCAACAACACCGGTTCGGGCAGATCGACCCGGCGGAACACGATGCCGGTATCGGCCGCCGCCGGACGCAGGACCAGCTCGACCTTCATGCCCGAGTGCACGCCCACACCCGTCGTGCGAACGAGTTGCTTGAGCGTACGTTGTTTCAGCATAGGCACGGTATTACCAGCAAAGACGACGAACCCGGTCGCGCCAACGCGCCCCAGCCGCCGCAATCAAAGACGCGAAATTCTACTCGTTCATACCGTCGCGCCCGGCAAGACCGGATCGTGCGGCGGGACGCAGACGCCGCACGATCCTACGCCGCTCAGTCGGCCTGCTTGCGCAGGAAGGCCGGGATTTCGTAACGATCCATCCCGCTTTCCTCGAGTGCCGCCACGCGCGCCGCCGCATCGCTGCGCGGATTGCGGATCACCGCCGGAATGTCGTAACCGCTGTAATCGGTCTGGGTGGTGATGGTGGGCGCCATCGCCGCCGTCGACACCGCAGCCGGCAGGTTGTCGGTACCGGTGCGCAGCATCGGCGTGTTGTTCACGGCGATGGTCGGCTTGGCAGCCTGCTTGGCACGGCCCAGACCAGTGGCCACGACCGTCACGCGCAGGGTGTCGCCGAGGCCGTCGTCATAGACGGTGCCGAAGATGATTTCGGCATCCTTGGCGGCAAACGCACGCACCGTGTTGACGGCTTCCGAGGTTTCCTTGAGCTTGAGGCTCGCGCGCGAGGCCGTGATGTTGACCAGCACGCCCGAAGCGCCGCTCAGGTCCACGCCTTCGAGCAGCGGGCTCGCGACCGCCTGTTCGGCCGCCACGCGCGCGCGGTCGAGACCGGACGCTTGGCCGATGCCCATCATCGCCTTGCCTTGTTCCGACATCACGGTCTTGACGTCTTCGAAGTCGACGTTGACCAGGCCCGGCACGGTGATGATTTCGGCGATGCCCGAGACGGCGTTGTGCAGCACATCGTCGGCGGTGCGGAAAGCCTGTTCCATCGTCGCGTCGTCGCCGAGCACTTCCTGGAGCTTCTCGTTGAGCACGACGATCAGCGAATCGACGTTCTCGGCGAGTTGTTCGAGCCCCGCTTCGGCGGTCTTCATGCGCTTGCCGCCCTCGAATTCGAACGGCTTGGTCACGACGGCCACGGTCAGGATGCCCATTTCCTTGGCCACTTGCGCGACCACCGGCGCCGCGCCGGTGCCGGTGCCGCCACCTATTCCTGCGGTGATGAACACCATGTGCGCGCCTTCGAGCGCATCGCGCACTTGTTGGCGCGCTTCTTCGGCCGCGCTGCGGCCGGCGTCCGGACGTGCGCCCGCGCCCAACCCGGTTTTGCCGAGCTGGATCGAGAGCGCACCCGGAATACGCGCGAGTGCTTGCGCGTCCGTGTTCGCGGCGATGAATTCCACGCCTTGCACGGTGTGCGAAATCATGTGGTTGACGGCATTGCCGCCGGCACCGCCCACACCGATCACCTTGATGATGGTGCCGAGCGCCTCGCTAGGTGCATCGATCATTTCAAAAGCCATGTTTGCGTCCTCCAGGTTGAAAACTGCCACTGCTTGCTCGGCATGCTGGTGTAAGGAAGCTCGACCCTTGCATCAGCACACGAAACTTCGCTCAAAGCCACTTGCTTGCTCCAATGAACCATTCCTTCATGCGCGCCAGGGTCTGCTTGAAACCACCGGTCTGCGCGCGCACCACGCGACCGCGGTCGGCTTGCAACTTGGCCTCGTCGAGCAGGCCCATCACCGTCGCGTAGCGCGGGCTGCGCACCACGTCGGACAGCGCGCCCGAGTAATCGGGTAGGCCCACACGCACCGGCTTGAGGAAAATGTCTTCGCCGAGTTCGACCATGCCCGGTAGCAGCGAAGTGCCGCCGGTGATCACCACGCCCGAACTCAGCAATTCTTCGTAGCCCGATTCGCGCACGACCTGCTGCACGAGCGAGAACAATTCTTCGACGCGCGGCTCGATCACCGCCGCGAGCGCCTGCTTCGACAAGGACCGCGGCCCGCGATCGCCGAGGCCCGGCACTTCGATCATTTCGGTCGGGTTGGCCAGCACCTGCTTGGCATTGCCGAAGCGCAGCTTGATTTCCTCGGCATCCGAGGTCGGCGTGCGCAGCGCCATCGCGATGTCGCTCGTGATCTGATCGCCCGCGATCGGGATCACCGCGGTATGGCGGATCGCGCCGCCGGTGAAGATCGCGATGTCGGTCGTACCGCCACCGATGTCCACCAGCACCACGCCGAGATCCTTCTCGTCGGGGGTCAGCACCGAATGGCTGGACGCGAGCGGCTGCAACATCACCTCGAGCACCTCAAGTCCGCAGCGGCGCACGCATTTGATGATGTTCTGCGCCGCGCTGACCGCGCCCGTCACGATGTGCACGCGCACCTCGAGCCGCACCCCGCTCATGCCGAGCGGCTCGCGCACATCTTCCTGGCCGTCGACGATGAATTCCTGCGGCAGCACATGCAGCACCTGCTGGTCGGTCGGGATGTTCACCGCCTTGGCGGTTTCCATCACGCGCGCCACATCGGTGCTCGTCACTTCCTTGTCTTTGATCGCCACCATGCCGCTCGAACTGAAGCTGCGGATATGGCTGCCGGCAATGCCGGTGTAGACATGCGTGATCTTGCAATCGGCCATCAGCTCGGCTTCTTCGAGCGCGCGCTGGATCGAATCGACGGTGGCGTCGATGTTCACGACCACGCCCTTCTTCATGCCCTTCGAATCGGACTGGCCCATGCCGATGACTTCGAAGCGCCCGTCGGGCAACAACTCAGCCACCACGGCCACCACCTTGGAGGTGCCGATGTCGAGTCCGACGATCAGATCTTTGGATTCCTTAGCCATACGCTCGTCCTGGCGGTTCGCCTCTGTTCATCGGTTGCGCGCCGTCTTCGGCGCCACGAATTTCACTCCGGCCACGCGCACCGCGTAGCCGTTGGGATAACGCAGATCGGCGGTTTGCAGTTCACCGCCCCAGCGTTTCTTCACTTGATCGAAGGTGGAAACAAAACGCGCGATGCGCTGCGCGAGGGTGTTCGCATCCTGTTCGCGGCCGATCTCGACCGAGAGCCCATCGTCGAGCGTCACGCTCCAGGCGAACCGGTTCGACAAGGCCACGGCCTCGGGTACGCGACCGATCGGCTTGAACCAAGCGGTGAAGTCGTGCAGCCGCTGGGCCACGAGTTCTTCGGTGCCGGCCGGCCCTTCGAGCATCGGCAAGTTGGCGTATTCCTCGAGCTCGGCGGTGTTGACCGCGAACAATTCGCCATGGGTGTTCACGCCGCGCCCATCGATCCAATGGGCCATCGGCACATGCTCTTCGATCTCGACCACGAGTTGATTCGGCCACCGGCGCGAAACCGTGGCGCGCCTCACCCAGGGCACGGTCTCGAAAGCGCGCCGCGCATCGCCGAGATCGATGCTGAAAAAATTGCCGCGCAATTGCGCGACCGCGCTCGCACGGATCGCGGGCAGGCTCAGATGACGGATGTCGCCGCGCACGACGATGCCGCGCAGGTCGAACATGCGTTGGTGCATGCCCCATGCGACCGCGCCACCGGCGAGGATCAGCACGAACACCGCGGCCAGCACGCCGGTCGCGATGTTGAGCATGCGCACGTCATTCCACATCAGGCCGTTCCTCCCGTCGCGGCACGCTCGATGCCCGCCTTGAGCGACGCGCCCGCCAGAATCTCGACCACCAGGTCTTCATAGCTCAAGCCCGAGGCACGCGCCGCCATCGGCACCAACGAATGGTCGGTCATGCCCGGCGAGGTGTTGATCTCGAGCAGATAGGGCGTGTTGTCCTTGGTCAGCATCAGATCGGCACGTGCCCAACCCGAACAGCCGATCGATTCGAAGGCGCGCACCGACAATTCGCGCACCTCCTGCTCGACCGCCTCGGGCAGCCCGGCCGGACACAGGTATTGCGTCTCGTTCGAGTGGTATTTGTGCTCGTAGTCGTAATTGCCGCCCGGCGCGACGATGCGGATCGTCGGCAGCGCGACCGCCTTGCCCTGGCGCTCGATGACCGCGCAGGTGAGTTCGGCGCCCTCGATGAATTCCTCGGCCAGCACCACATCGTCGTATTTCGCGGCCAGATCGAAGGCCTCGCTCATTTGCGAATAGCCTTTCACCTTGCTCACGCCGATGGTCGAGCCTTCGTGCGGCGGCTTCACGAACACCGGCAGGCCGAGCTCGTCGGGCACGGTGCGCAATTGCTCGCGCAGCTTCGGACCCGGACGCAATTCGACCCAGCGCGGCGTCGGCAATCCGTGGGTGGTCCACAAACGCTTGGTGAAGATCTTGTCCATCGCAATGGCCGAGGCCATGACACCGCTGCCGGTGTAAGGCACGCCGATCATTTCGAGCGCGCCCTGGATCGTGCCGTCTTCGCCGCCGCGGCCATGCAACGCGATGAAGACGCGGTCGAATTGCTGCGCGACCAGATCGGCCAGCGAACCGAAGCCGGTATCGAAACCATGCGCATCGATGCCGCGCCGACGCAAAGCCTCGAGCACCATGGCGCCCGATTTGAGCGATACCTCGCGCTCGGCGGACACGCCGCCGTACAGCACCCCGACTTTTCCGAATTGCATGCTCATTGCTCCCCCGCCAAAGCCACCAATTGCGCGGGCACACCACCGATCGAGCCTGCCCCCATCGTCATCACCACATCGCCGTCACGCACCACATCGAGCACCGCGCGCGGCATGTCGGCGATCTGCTCGACAAACACCGGCTCGGTCTTGCCGGCCACGCGGATCGCACGCGCCAGCGCGCGACCGTCGGCTGCGACGATCGGCGCTTCGCCGGCCGCATAAACCTCGGTCAGCAGCAAGGCATCGGGCGTCGCGAGCACTTTCACGAAATCCTCGAAACAATCGCGGGTGCGGGTGTAGCGATGCGGCTGGAACGCCAGCACGATGCGCCGCCCCGGAAACGCGCCGCGCGCCGCCGCGAGCGTGGCCGTCATCTCGGCCGGGTGATGGCCGTAATCGTCGATGACGGTGAATTTGCCGCCGCCCGGTGCGGGCAATTCGCCATAGCGCTGGAAGCGCCGGCCGACGCCCTTGAATTCCGCAAGCGCACGCAGCACGGCGTCGTCGGCGAGATCGAGTTCATCGGCGATCGCAATCGCCGAGAGCGCGTTCTGCACGTTGTGCCGGCCGGTGAGGTTGAGCACCACGTCGAGCGGCGCGCCTTCCGGACGCACCGCGCGAAAACGCATCGTCCCGCCATCGGCCTGCACATCGACTGCGCGGTATTGCACATCCTCGGCAAAGCCGTAGGTCAGGATGGGCTTGCTGACGAAAGGCATGATCTCGCGCACATTCTTGTCATCGGCGCACAGCACCGCGCTGCCGTAGAAAGGCAAGCGCTGCAGGAACTCGACGAAGGCCTGCTTGAGCCGCGCGAAATCATGGCCGTAGGTTTCCATGTGATCGGCGTCGATGTTGGTCACGACGGCCATCACCGGCAGCAGATTCAGGAACGAGGCATCGGATTCGTCGGCCTCGACCACGATGTAATCGCCCGAGCCGAGCTTGGCATTCGCCCCGGCGCTGTTCAGGCGCCCGCCGATCACGAAGGTCGGATCGAGGCCGCCCGCGGCGAGCACGCTCGCGACCAGGCTGGTGGTCGTGGTCTTGCCGTGGGTGCCAGCAATCGCGATGCCGCGCTTCAAGCGCATGAGTTCGGCCAGCATCACCGCGCGCGGCACCACCGGAATGCGGCGCGCACGCGCGGCCAGCACTTCGGGGTTGTCGGGTTTGACTGCGGTCGAGGTCACGACGGCCTGGGCGCCGCCGATGTTGAGCGCGTCATGCCCGAGCGAAATGCGCGCGCCTTGCGCGGCCAGGCGCTGGGTGGTCGCGTTGTTGGCGAGGTCGGACCCGCTGATGGTGTAGCCAAGGTTGAGCAACACCTCGGCGATGCCGCTCATGCCCGAGCCGCCGATGCCGACGAAATGAATATGTTTGATGCGATGTTTCATGGTTGTCTTTCCGGGTTCATCGCGCCACACGCTCGAGCAGATCGGCCACCGTCTTGGCGGCGTCCGGCTTGGCCAGCGTGCGGGCGCGTTCGCCCATGTCCGCGAGTTGCGTGCGCGTGAGCTCGCTCAGCAAGCGCGCCAATCGTTCCGGCGTGAATTCGGTTTGCGGCAGATGCAGCGCCGCCTGGGCTTGCGCCATGAAGCGCGCGTTGTCTTCCTGATGGCTGGTGGTCGACACCTTCAAAGGCACGAGCACCGAGGGCACACCACCCGCGCACAATTCCGACACCGTGATCGCACCCGCGCGGCAGATCACGAGATCGGCCTCGGCACAGCAACCAGCCATGTCGTCGATGAAAGGCAGCACCTGCGCATCGACGCCGGCCTCGGCATAGGCCGCGCGCACCAGATCGGCATGGCGCGCGCCCGATTGATGGACCACGAGCGGACGCGTCTCGGCCGGCAATTGCGCGAGCGCCTTCGGCACGGTTTCGTTGAGCACCATCGCCCCCAGGCTGCCGCCCACCACCAGAATGCGCAGCGGCCCTTGGCGTTTGGCGTAGCGCACGGTCGGCGCTTCGAGCGCCGCGAAGCCGGGCCGCACTGGATTGCCCGACCAGACCGCGCGCTCGCCCAGGCGCTCGTATTGCCCGGGGAAGCCGAACACCACGCGCTTGGCGAGCGGCGCCAGGAAACGGTTGGACATCAACAAGGCCGCATCGGCGTTGAGCAGCACCAACGGACGGCGCAACACCTTGGCCATCAGGCCCGCGGGCACGCAGACATAGCCGCCGGTGCCGAACACCACCGCCGGCTGGCGCCGACGCAGGATGCCGAGGCTCGCGAACATCGCGCCCAGCATGCGCAAGCCGCCGGTGAAGAAATGCGCAAACCCTTTGCCGCGCATGCCCGAGAAGGCCAAGCGATCGAGCGCGATGCCTTGCGCGGGCACGAGCTTGTTTTCCATGCCGGCTTCGGTCCCGATCCACGAGACGCTCCAGCCGCGGCGCTGCATTTCGGCCGCGACCGCGAGGCCCGGCATCACATGCCCACCGGTGCCGGCCGCCATGACGACGAGATGACGCGCGGTCGTAGTGTTGGCGCTCATACGCGTACCCCCCGCATGATCCGGCGCGTTTCCCAATCGATGCGCAACAGGATCGCGAGCGCGACCAGGGTGACGAGCATGGCCGAGCCGCCGTAACTCATCAGCGGCAAGGTCAGCCCCT
>CAXBRX010000028.1:0-16043 GCA_963977835.1 uncultured Derxia sp. | reverse complement strand
GATGGCCGCCCAACGGACGCATGCATTACCGCGTCGAGGCGACGCAAGGCACTTTGCAATATCACGGCACCAGCGATCTGGCCTGGCTCACCACGCCGCGCAGTTATCGCATCGAACAGACCACGGGCGTCGATCTGCTCATCACCACACTCGTGCTGCAATCGTCGACCAGTGAAGGCGGCATCGACGCGCACGGCCTCGCGCCCACGCGCTACACCGAAAAGCGCCGCAATCGCGCCATGGTGGCGACCAATTTCAACCGCGACACGGCCGAGCCCAACATCTCGTTCTCGTCGTCATCGAAGGCCTTTCCGCTCACCGACGGCGCCCAGGACCGCGCAAGCGTGGTGTTCCAGCTCGCCGGCATGCTCGCGAGCCAGACCGACGCCAATCCGCTCCAGCAATACGACGTGCTGCTGGCCGGCACGCGCGACGCGCAGACTTGGCGCTTCGAAGACGCCGGGACCGAGACAGTGACGACCGGGCTGGGGGAAGTACGGGCGCGCCGTTATGTGCGCGAGCCGCGCGCCGATTCCTATGAATCGCGCATCGAGATCTGGTATGCGCAGCAGCTCAACTGGTATCCGGTGCGCATCCGCTACACCGAACGCAAAGGCGATGTGATCGACCTGACGCTGGAGAAAATCGAAACCGACGCGACACCATGAGCCCGGGTATCGGGCGGTGCAGCGCGTGCCGCGGCCAGGTGCTGGAGAGGGATGCAGGCCGCGCCGGACGGCGCGGCCTTGGGACGAGCGATGCGCTCGCCGCGCCTTACTTGGCGGGCGCGGCCGGGGCTGCAGGCGCCGCCGGTTCCTTGAACTTGCCGCCGGCGAAGCTGGTCAGGTAGACCACGGCACGCGCGATTTCGTACTCGGACGCATCGGTCACGCCACCCTTGGCCGGCATGGCGTTCTTGCCGTTGAGCGCGTTCTTGAGCAGGGTGTCGAAGCCTTGCGCGATGCGCGGCGCCCAGGCGGCGGTGTCGCCCTTCTTGGGCGCGCCCGCGGTGCCGTTTTCATGGCAGGCGGTGCAGGCCGATTTGTACATTTCTTCGCCGGTGCGCGGGGCCTTGTTGGTCGCGACCGCGGCGAGCTTGAAGCTGCCGACCGGCGAAAGCCGTTCGGCGACGGCGGCATCGGTCGACGCTTCTTCGCTGACGCTGCCGATGGCGCCACCGGCCACAAAGGTGGTCAGCAAGAAGATGTAGACGAGCGGCACGATGAAGGCGATGCCGCCCAGCCAAAGAAACTGGCGCAGGGCGCTATTGGGGCTTTGCTTGCTCATGAGGATAGTCTCGGATCGTCGATGGGAAGGGGCTGCTGGCGCAAAATCAATCGCGGGCGATTATAGCGATGCATGGCCGTGCCGGCCCAAAGTGGTATCGTTATGGTCTTCTTGCGCCGCGAAACCTGTTCGCGGCACTCCCTGGCGCCCGTAGCTCAGCTGGATAGAGTACTGCCCTCCGAAGGCAGGGGTCGGACGTTCGAATCGTCTCGGGCGCGCCAGCTGCTCCCCCTCGGCATGGCCCACCAGCCAGCCCCAAGAAAATGCCAATCCCCCTGCGCGGACTCTGATTTTCGGATCGTCTTCAGTCACATCGCGTTCGAAGCAGCAACCGTCGTGGCCTGATCGTTCCTGATGGCCCTCTTCGCCTTGGGCGCCAGCCTTGATAGGTATGATCCCCGTCTTGCCCATTTGTCAAAGTAGTCCCTGATGCCCAAGGAAATCGAAGGTAAACCCGTCCGTGCCGTGATGGCAGCGGTGCAGTTGCCCAATGTCAGCGACGAGGAGTTCGAGGCCTCGCTCGCCGAGTTGCGTGAACTGGCCAAAACGCTGGGCTTTCAGGTGGTGCGTACCTTCACACAGAAGCGCGCGGGTTTCGACCGCACGGGCTATTTGGGGGTGGGCAAGCGACAGGAAATTCACGCCTTTGTGACCGGCGAACCCGGTGCGGCGCTGCCGCCCGCTGAGGCGCTGCCAGAAGGTGGCGCGGAAGAGGAGGCGGCGGAGCGGTCCGCAGCGGCCGTGCTAGGCCGCGCGCGCGGTGACATCGCGGGCGATCCGGGCGGCGACATCGAGGTGATTCTCGTCGATCACGAGATCTCACCGTCGCAGCTGCGTAACCTCGAACTCGAGGGCGGTTGCGAGGTGATGGATCGCACGATGGTCATTCTTGAAATCTTCCATCGCAACGCACGCTCGCCTGCCGCCAAGGCCCAGGTGGAAATTGCGCGGCTCGGATACATGGCGCCGCGCCTGCGCGAGGCGGCGAAGCTCGCTGGTCCGCAAGGACGACAACGCAGCGGCGTGGGCGGCCGCGGCTCGGGTGAATCGCACACAGAACTCGACCGCCGCAAGATCCGCGATCGCATGGCGGAGTTGCAACAGGAAATTGATGCGATGAACGCCACGCGCGATACCCAGCGCGCGCGTCGTCAGGTGCGTCAAGGCGGGCTCGCTGGGGTGGCGCTGGTGGGCTATACCAACGCGGGCAAATCGACCCTCATGCGAGCGCTTACGGGCAGCGAGGTGCTGGTCGCGAACAAGCTCTTCGCCACGCTCGACACAACAGTGCGTGCCCTGAGTCCCGAGACCACGCCGCGGGTGCTGGTGAGCGACACCGTCGGCTTCATCAAGAACCTGCCGCACGGACTCGTCGCGTCCTTCAAGTCGACACTGGACGAGGCGCTGGACGCCGAACTGCTGCTGCATGTGATCGACGCGAGCGACCCCGGCTTCGAACGCCAACGCGAAGTCACCGACAAGGTACTGGCCGAGATTGACGCCGACCAACTGCCGCGCATTCGTGTCTTCAACAAGATCGATCACGTCGGCAGCGGCGAGACTGCGGCGGCCGCACAGGCCGAACTCGCCGAGCGCCTCAAAGCCAAGTACCCCGGCTGCGTGGTCATGAGCGCCCGCCGACCGGAAGAGGTTGCACGCCTGCACCAGATCATCGTCGAATTCTTCCAGCGCGACATGGTCGAGGCGGAACTCTTCCTGCCCTGGTCCGCGCAGCAACTGCGCAAGAACATCTACGCCAGCTGCCAGGTATTGGAAGAGCGCCCAGACGAGGCCGGTGCGTACTTCAGCGTCAAAGGCGAATCGGCGGCTGTGGAGAAACTGCGCGGGATGTTCTCCGCGCTAACCTGAGACGGATTGCAGCGCAATCGGGGAGCCTTGCGCTAGCGGGAATGTTGGCGCTCCGGCTCGCATAAGCTCAGACCCGATCCGAGCCGGCGCTGATACGTTGTGTGGCGAGCGGCGGCCTACCGGAAGTCCATCTCAGGTCCATATCCGGTAGACCCAGAACGACTCGTCCTCGACGATGCGCCGGCGCAGCTCGCCCGGCGGAAATCCGGTGATGCGCCGGGTTTCGCGGCTCAGATGCGATTGATCGGCATACCCGGTGTCGGCAGCGATATCGGCCCAGTTCACCGCACCTTCGCCATCGGTAACAGTGCGAAAAAATGCCTGCTCGGCCCGCCCCATTCCGCGCAATTCGCGCATCGGCAATCCGGTCCAGCCTTTGACGCGCCGTTCGGCTTGTCGCAGGCTGCGGCCCACTCCCGACACCGCCGCGCGCATTGCCAACGCGCGCGCCCAATCATGCAAGCGCATCACGGTCGGCGCACCGGTGCGCGCCCGCGCATCCTGCCAGCGCGGACTCAAAAAATCTCCGATGAGGCGCACCCGCGTCGCATCGTCGGGCGCCGCCAGCACCGCATCGCTCAGCGCCTGCCATTGCGGTCCCAACGCCGCAGGCAGCGACTCGAACCGATCGATCCACTCGCCGGGGTTCAGACCGGTCAGAGCATGCACTGCATCGGGCAACAACAGCAGCATCACGCCGTGGCCCTCCGGCGTATTGCGCGACACCGTAGGACGGGTGAACGGGCCGCTGAAGTACGCACGCGGCATGCGTTGCGCCGGACTGTCGGGCGCGGCCGGGCAACCCGCGTCGATCAACTCCGAATGGCCGGCAATGAACCACCCGAAACTGCACAACGGCGTCGCCGGGAAATAGTTGTACTGCCATGCCTCTGGCCAATCGCGCCCGATGCCCAAGGTGCTGCGTACGACCACCGCCCGCACGCAATGACTCAAGGACGCGTGCGGCAACCACAACTGCACTGAAGCGCGGTTGCGCGCAGCGAGCTTGGTGGGCGGTATCGGCGTGAAATGCGGCATCGGCGCATTGTAGGCAAAGCGCTCTGCGCCCACACCGACGCGATGCGCATGTCGACAATGTTCAAGACCGTCTGATGCCGCTTCACGCATTGTGCGCATCGCGATGAACCATGCCACCCGCCCGCTGCTTCCCCCCGGCCCGCCCACGCCCTGGCGCGGCCTGCCCTTGTTGTATCGCATGTCGCGCGACTACCTGGGGTTCGTCGGCGAGTTACAGCGCATGTACGGCGATCTGACTTTCATGCGTCTCGGCCCGGAGCAGGCATGGGATGTCTTTCATCCTGATCTCGTGCGTGCCGCATTGGTCGACCAGGCCGAGCATCTGATCCGGTGGGAGCGCGGTATCGCAGTGTTTGCGCAGGCGCTGGGCGAAAACGTGCTGGTCGCCGAAGGCGCCACCTGGCAACGCCAGCGACGCATGTTGATGCCGGGCTTTGCACCCAAGCGCGTACATGGCTACGGCGCACTGATGATCAAGGCTGCGCGGGCGGCGCTGGACGAGGCCGTACCCTCGGGCCAACTCGCCGCCACCGTCGATGTGGCGGCGATCATGACCAAGCTCACCATGGACGTGATGCTGCGCACGCTTTTCAGCCAGACGGCCAACGATCACTCACGTGACGCGGCGCGTGCGACCCAGATCCTCAGCCGTATCGCGATGCGCGAAATGTTCTGGCCGATGACCTTACCGGACTGGTTGCCGCTGCCCGGAAAGCGCGACAAGCGGTGGGCCTTGCGCACTTTGCGCACGCTGATCGACACGCATATCGCGCATCGTCTGAACCTCGCGACCGAAAGCGCTCCGCAAGACGATCTGCTGGCCATGCTGCTCGCCGTGCGTGACGCGGACACCGGCGCGGGTCTGGCACGCGACGAAGTGCGCGACCAATGCGCGGTCATGTTCCAAGCCGGTCACGAGACCAGCGCAACCGCATTGCTGTGGTGGGCCGCCTTGATGGCCGCCCACCCCGACGCGCAAGAGCGTGTGCGGGCCGAGGTCGATCGCGTGCTCGATG
This sequence comes from uncultured Derxia sp., assembly GCA_963977835.1. Classification (GTDB taxonomy): domain Bacteria; phylum Pseudomonadota; class Gammaproteobacteria; order Burkholderiales; family Burkholderiaceae_E; genus CAXBRX01. The sequence goes on along the minus strand of CAXBRX010000028.1, from coordinate 10,833 downwards.
GCCGTGATCCGTCGCCCGAAGATCTGCCGGCATTGGACCTGCTGGGCGCTGGCCTGAAGGAGGCGCTGCGCCTATATCCGCCGATCGGCGCGCTGATGTCGCGCCGCGTCGTCCGGCCTTTGCGGCTGGGCGACTGGACCGTGCCCGTGGGGGCGTTGCTGCGCATCACACCCTGGGTCATACAACGAGATCCGCGCTGGTATCCGCAACCCGACGCCTTTGTCCCCGAGCGCTTTTGCGCCGACGCACCAGCGCCACCACGCGGCGCCTGGCTGCCGTTTGGCACTGGGCCGCGGGTGTGCATAGGCCAGCATTTCGCCATGCTGGAGATGAGCTTGGTGGCGGCCTTGCTCTTGCAACGCTTCGTCTTGCGCCTGGCGCCGGGTGAGGCGCTGCCCGAGGCCGACTTCAACGTCACGGTGCGACCGCGCACACCGCTGCGCATGCAATGGGCGCGACGCACGGTCCAGACGTGAAGAGGCAGGCGTACGCGCCACGCCGCGCGTACGGTTTCGGCGCGCTGCAACAGGCATTTGGCAAAGCCCCCAGTCCCTGACGACGCGCCGATTCGTCGTGATCGAAGCGCCGGTTCTATACTTGCAGTCTTTGTCACACCGCTCGGTTCTTGATAGCCTCGCCGCCTCGACCACGGCTTGTGCCGCGCCTGACCGTGCCCCGAAAGACCCAGGAGAACTGCCCGTGAACACCATCCGCGCTGGATTTGCCCTCATCGCCGCCGCCACCACCGTTGCAAGCGCCCAAGCGGCCGACATCAAGATCGGCGTCGCCGAAGCCCTGACCGGCGGTGCCGCCCAATACGGCATTGCGATCCGCAATGGCTTCCAGCTCGCGGCCGATGAAATCAATGCCAAGGGCGGGGTCGGCGGCAACAAGCTCGCGCTGGTGATCGAAGACGAACAAGGCAAGAAGGAAGAAGCCATCAACGTCTTCAAGAAGCTGATCTTCCAGGACAAGGTGCTGATGATCTACGGCCCGACGCTGTCGAACTCGATGTTCGCCGCCGGCCCGGCCGCCAACGCGGCCAAGGTCGTGGTGTTCGGCACCTCGAACACCGCCAACGGCATCACCGACATCGGCCCGTTCGTGTTCCGCAATTCGGTCATGGAATCCGACGTGCTGCCGGTCACGGTGGCGACCGCCGTCAAGCATTACGGCATCAAGAAAGTCGCGGTCATCTACGGCAACGACGACGCCTTCACCAAGAGCGGCTACGACGTCTTCAAGAAGGTGCTCGAGACGCAGAAGATCCCCGTCACGACGACCGAGACCTATGTGAAGGGCGATGTGGACTTCAAGGCCCAGCTCACCAAGATCAAGGGCGGCAGCCCCGACGCGATCGTCTGCTCGTGCCTGGCCGAAGAAGCGGCCAACATCATGCTGCAGGCGCGCGGTCTGGGCATCAAACAACCGTTCATCGGCGGCAACGGCTTCAATTCGCCCAAGCTGTTCGAGGTTTCGAAGCTGGCCGGTGAAGGCACTTTCGTCGGCAGCCCCTGGTCCAACACCAATCCGGCGCCGGTCAACAAGCATTTCGTCGATGCCTACAAGGCCAAGTACGGCAACGAGCCGAACCAGTTTGCGGCCCAGGCCTATGACGCGCTTTACATCGGCGCCGAAGCGCTCAAGGGCGTCAAGCTCAGCGGCGACCTCGCGGCCGACCGCGTGGCGCTGCGCGATGCGCTGCCCAAGGTGACGATCAACGGCGCGACCGGCCCGTTCAAGTTCCGCGCGGCCGCGGGCAAGGACGGCAAGCCGGGCGGTTTCGACGCCGACCAGAAGCCGTTCATCTACATCATCCAGGGCGGCAAGTTCACGCTCTACCACGCCAAGTAATCGCCTGCCTGAACGCGGGGCCCGAGCGATCGGGCACCCGCTGATCCTTCGATGTTAGAACAGCAACTACTCAACGCCCTCACCCTGGGGAGCGTCTACGCGCTCTTCGCGCTCGGTTTCACGCTGGTGTTCGGCGTGCTGGCCGTCATCAATCTCGCTCACGGCGCGGTGTTCATGGTCGGCAGCTATGCAGCGCTGCTGGTCGTCACGCATCTGAACGCCCCCTTGTGGGTGGGCTTCATCGCCGCGATGCTGGTCTCGGGCCTGATCGGCCTGTTGGTCGATGTGCTCATCCTCAAGCGTCTGCGCGCACGCAACGCACCGCACCTGATCCCGATGATCGCGACCATCGGCGTGACCATCGTGCTGACCAATGCCGCGCAAGGCTTGTTCGGCGTCGAGGTCCAGCATTTCCCCGACGAAGTGATGCCGGCCGCCGATTTCGTGGTCGGCAATGTCCATGTGCGCGCCGTCGAAGTGGCCATCGTCACCATCGCGTTCGCGCTGATGGCGGTGCTGTTCATGATCATGCGTCGCACGCAACTCGGCCGCGCCTTGCGCGCCATCGCCGAGTCGCCCAAGGCGGCCGCCCTGCTCGGCATCAATGTCGAAGGTCTGTTCCATCTGACCTCGTTCGCGGCCGCGGCCCTGGGCGGCGTGGCCGGCGTGCTGATCGGCCTCGACTTCAATGCGATCACGCCGTTCATGGGCCAGCCCATCCTGCACAAGGGCATCGCGGTCATCATCCTGGGCGGCATGGGCGACATCCGCGGCGCCCTCATCGGCGGCCTGTTCCTCGGCTTCGCCGAGGTGTTCAGCAAGGGCTATCTGTCTTCGCAAATGGGCGACGCGGTCGCGTTCGGCCTGTTGTTCCTGATCCTCCTGGTCCGGCCGTCCGGCCTGTTCGGCCGCGTGCTGGAGCGCAAAGCCTGATGAATCTCGCCGATTTCTGGTCTACCTACAGCACGCTGATCTTCACGGTCGGCGTGCACATCCTGCTCGCCTTGTCGATCTGGCTGACGCTCGCCTGCGGGCTGCTCTCGCTCGCCAACGCGGCCTTCATGGGCATCGGTGCCTACACCGCGGCGCTGCTCACGCTCAACCTCGGCTGGCCGTTCCCGGTCGTGCTCGCCTGCGGCGCGCTGGCGCCGGCCTTGGTCGCGCTCGTCATCGGCGTGCCCACGCTCAGACTGTCGGGCGTGTATCTGGCGATGGCCACGCTCGCCTTCGGCGAAGTCAGCCGCGTGGTCATCCTCAACCTCGAGATCACGGGCGGGCCCGAAGGCCTGAACGGCATTCCGCTGTCGACCGAGTGGTGGCACATCGCCTTGATCCTGCTCGTGGTCATTTACGGCCTCGCGCGCCTGCGCCGTTCACGCGTCGGGCGCGCCTTCGAGGCGATCAAGGAAGACGATGTCGCGGCGCGGCTCATGGGCATCAATGTCGATCGCTACAAACTCATCGCCTTCACGCTCGGCGCTTTCATCGCGGGCCTCGCGGGCGCGCTCAATGCGCATTACACCTTCTTCATCAGCCCGCGCGAATACGGCTTCGAGAACGCGGTCGACATCCTCACGATGACGGTGCTCGGCGGCATTTCGAGCCTGATCGGCCCGACGCTGGGCGCGACCATCCTGACCCTGCTGCCCGAAGCGCTGCGCTTCCTGCACGATTACCGTCTGGCGGTGAACGGGGTCATCCTGGTGCTGGTGGTGCTCTTCCTGCCCACCGGCTTGTGGGATGCGCGGCGCATCCGAAGCTGGTTCGCGGCGCGCAGGAGCAAAGCATGAGCATGCTGTCGATCCGCAATGTCGGCAAACGTTTCGGCGGCCTGCAGGTGCTCGAAGATGTGAGCTTCGAAGTGCCGGGCGGCAGCATCTTCGGCCTCATCGGCCCCAATGGTGCGGGCAAGACCACGGTGTTCAATCTCGTCACCGGCCTGCTCGAACCGACGGCCGGAAGCATCACCTTGCAAGGCCGCAAGATTGCCGGCTTGCCGCCGCATGAAATCACTCAGCTCGGCGTGGCGCGCACCTTCCAGAACATCCGCATCTTCCGCGACATGACGCTGCTCGAAAACGTCGTGGTCGGCATGCACCATCTGATGGATTACGGCCCGCTCGCGATGCTGTTCGCCACCACAACCTACCGCGATGCCGAGCGCCGTGCGCGCGAGCGCGCGATGGAATTGCTGTCGTGGGTCAAGCTCGATCACAAGGCCGATCTGACCGCCGACAATCTGTCGTATGGCGATCAGCGCAAGCTCGAATTTGCGCGCGCGCTGGCGACCGAACCCAAGCTGCTGTTGCTCGACGAGCCGGTGGCCGGCATGAACCCGGCCGAGAAAACCGAATTGATGGAAGAGATCCGCAACATCCGCGACCGCGGCTACGGCGTGTTCCTGATCGAGCACGACATGCGCTTCGTCATGGGGCTGTGCGACCGCATCGCGGTGCTCAATTTCGGCCGCATCATCGCCGAAGGCGGTCCCGAAGAAATCCGCAACCATCCCGATGTGATCGAGGCCTACCTCGGCAAGGACGACGAGGTGGCGGCATGAGCGTCTTGTTGCGCGTGACCGATCTGGCGGTCGCCTACGGCCAGGTCGAGGCCGTCAAAGGCGTGAGCTTCGAACTCAACGAAGGCGAGATCACCGCACTCGTCGGCGCGAACGGCGCCGGCAAAAGCACCACTTTGTTGGCGCTTTCGGGCCTGCTCAAACCCAAGGGCGGCCAGATCGTGTTCGACGGCCAGGACATCACGCGCCTGCCCGCGCATGAAATCGTCCGGCGCGGCATCGTGCAAGTGGCCGAAGGGCGCGCCATCCTGACCACGCTCACGGTGCACGAGAACCTGGTCCTCGGTGCTTATACGCGGCGCGACCGCGCCGGCATCGACGCGAGCCTCGAACAGGCCTACACGCTGTTCCCGCGCCTGAAAGAGCGCGCGGGGCAATACGCGGGCAATCTGTCGGGCGGCGAACAGCAGATGCTTGCGATCGCACGCGCGCTGATGGCCAAGCCGCGCATCCTCCTGCTCGATGAACCTTCGATGGGCCTCGCACCCATCCTGGTGCAGGAAATCTTCCGTACTCTGGTCGAGATCAACCGGCTCGGGCTCACGATCTTGCTGGTCGAACAGAATGTGCGCCAGGCCTTGAAGATCGCGCGCCACGGTTATGTGATCGAGACCGGCCGCATTGCGCTGGCCGATACCGGCGCCAAGCTGCTCGACGACCCGAAAGTCATCGAGCATTACCTGGGCGGTTGAACAGCCTGTCTGTGGCGCATTAAGCGCGCGAGCCATCCCAGCCGCGCGCCATCGCGGCTGCGGGGCGCGGCAATTGCGCGCCAAGGCGTACACGGTCCGTCCAGCGATCGGCCTCGCCCGCGCCTATCTCGGCGCTCGCCGCTTGGGCTGCACCGCCCGCGCGCATCCGGTCGCACGCCATGGTCATCAATTGCGGCGAGGGCTCGGGCCAATGGTCTGGCAAGCCCCCGTCGCGATACTGTTCCATGCACAGGCTGTGATAACTGAGCCAGGCGCGCGCAGTCGCCTCGGTCTTGCCGAATTGCCTGCGTCCGGTGGCGGCGATACGTGCGCGCACGGCGGCCCAGGCATCGGGCGGCAAGGTGGCGACGGCTTCGATCAGGATGTCCATGCGACGCATTGTGTGGCCTCCCGAGAGGCGCGACTGAGAACTGCGTCACGTTCAAAAGAACATGAATCTTGCGTGTCAGCGCAGTGCGCAAACATGCGCCGATCGGCTCATGTCCGTTTGCGCTTGGGCACGCGACGCGTGGTCCGCTCGGACATCACGAGTTGGTAAAGCCGCAACGCTTCGAGGCGCACGGCTTGCAAACGCATGCCGACGACGATGGTGTCGGCATCTTCGGTCTGCAGCGCGCGCGGCAGGCACAAAGTGGCTTCGTCGAGCGCGGCGAACAGCACTTGAAAATCGACGATGCGCGGCGCGTTCTTGCCGGCGTTGGCATCGGGCGGCGGCACCGCACTCGGCTTACGGGCAATCATTCGTCTTCGCCCGCGCGCCGCACATGACGTTTGAGCACCGGCGGCGCGCTCTTGGATTCCACCAGCGCACGCTGACGCACCTCCCTGACCAGCACATCCAAGCGCAGCACATTCGTCCACAAGGTCAAAGCCGGCAGATTTTCCATGCGGCGCAATTCGAACTCGTCGCCGAAGGCATTGCGTGCGCGCAGCAAGGCCTGCAACAAGCGGTCGTAGTCCACGATGGTGTTTGCACCGCTCTCGGCCTGGTCCGATTCGAGAGGCTCGGCCGCCCGCACCTGCGCCGACGACTTTCTCATGGTGCGAAGCCGCCTTGCGCTGCCGCGTACGCACCGCGCCAGTATCGCTGCACGCGCCGCACGAACTCGATGGTCTCGGGATAAGGCGGCACCGCATTGCCGTAACGCTCGACCGTGGCGGCGCCGGCGTTGTAAGCGGCCAAGGCGAGTTGCGGGTCGCGGAACCGATCGAGCAAGCGCCGAAAATGCAGCGCGCCGGCATCGATGTTGGCGCGCGGATCGTAAGCGTTGGCCACGCCGAGTTCGCGCGCGGTGGCCGGCATCAATTGCATGAGCCCCATCGCGCCGCGCGGCGACAATGCATCATGACGAAAGCCCGATTCAACGCGGATGATGGCGTTGAGCAGTCCGGCATCGAGACCATGGCGGCGCGCCGCCATGGCGACGTAGGCCGGCACGGTCGTTGTCGCCGCGGGTGTCGTTGCGTCCGGCGGCGCAGGCTGCGGCTCTTCGATGTACAGCGCTTGCGTTGCGGTCTCGCGCACATCACTGAAACGCAAAGCGCCGGTCGCGTCCACATCGACATAGACATGGGCGTGCGCATTCATGCCGAGCAGCGCCAGAACGGCGAACACGAACCGGTCGAATCGGCGTGCGGCATGCATGTCGTGGTTCAAGCCTGTCTGTTGCGTGGAGGATTTTGGCTGCATCGTCGCGCAGCGGATGCAGATCGATACTTTTTGACATCGAACCAAACACGGATGAAGCCCTCATGACCGGCGTAGTCCGTTCGGCGCAGGGCATCACTTCGACAGCGCGCTCAACACATCGTCGTAACTAAGAAACTCGGCCAGTTGGCGCGGCGTATAGCCGCCGTCATGGCAGCGCGTGTCGCCGAGCGCACCATGCTTGGCGAGCTTCAAGGCCATGTCGTGCTGGTTCTCGTAGATCGCCCAGAACAACGCGCTGCACCCCGAGCGATCACGCACTACCGGGTTGGCACCGAGTGCCAACAAACGGTCGAACGCAGGCTGATCGGCATTACGGATCGCGACCACCAAGGCGGTTTCACCGGTCGCATTGGTCTCGTCCAGACGCGCTCCAGCCGCAGCCAACGCATCGAGCACCGCAGGATGATGAAATTGCACCGCCAGATGCAAGGGCGCATTGCCGAGCACATTCTTGCGGTTCGGATCCGCCCCCGCTGCGAGCAACCAGTGCAGACTTTGGAGATCCGCATTCATCGCGGCACGGGTGAGCGGCGTGAACCCGGAACCGCCGCGCACATTCGGATCGACGCCTTGTTCCAGAAACCGTCGCAGCAATACAGGCTGCTGTCCTTCGACGGCATTCAATACCGCATTGTTGCCCTGCGCATCGATCGCATGAATGCTTGCACCCTGATTGAGCGCCTGCTCGCAGGCATTCAGATCGCCGCGCCGCACGGCATCGAGCAAACGGGCATCGATCTGTTCCTGACCAGGCTCGTCGGCACGGCAGCCGATGGCCAGCATCGTCAAGACAAGGAAAATTCCCACTGCGGCGCATCGCGCGCCGAATCGCTTGGAGAGCATTGCAAGCACCGTTGCCAGGATGGACCAGCATGAAAACCTAGCATCGGAAGATCACAGTGATGTTACGTAGCTCTTAGCCATCGCCGCCGACATCAGTACATCACGAAGCGCCCCTATCGTGCGCGCTCCGCCCACTCTCAACTGAGCGTTCGACTCAGCGGCGCGTGTCGCCGTGACGCGAACGCTAGGAACTCCGGGCAAATCCACGCTTCAATGCACGAGCAGGCCTCTGATCCGACAATCACGATGGCGAAAACCCGTGTCGCGTCCACTGACAACGCCACCTCCACGCTTCTCGTGGAGGCGATCGAACGTTCGCTCGGCGTCGAAACCGCCGAGCAATTTGGCGCTTGGCTGAGCGAGTCGCTCGCTGCATTGTTGGCGTACGAAATCGCGCTGCATGCCGCGATCGGCAAGGACGGCGAAATCGCTCTGAGTTGCGTCGCGAAGGTTCCGCTGGCGCAAGACACACTGCGCATGTTGTGCGAACCAGAACACAGCCCCGGCCTGCGCTGGGCACAGACTTGCCGCCCGTCGACCTCGATGGCACTCGATGCACAGCGCCTGCGTGCGTTGTGCGTGCCCGAAACGCGGGCCGCACTCGACTTCGTCCGCTCGGCCATCGCCCATCGCATCCGACTGCCTGCCGGCGAGGAATGCGCGCTCATTTTGCTCAATGTGGAAGAGCAATCGTTGGAACGCGGGCTTTACCTGCTCACGCTGCTTTCCCCGCAGCTGCAAGCCATGCAACAGCGCATCGCCGATCGCCGCCAGCGTTGCGTGTGCGCGGAACTCACGCCGCGCGAGCACGAAATTTTGCGGCTGATGGCGGTCAGCCAAAGCAACCGCGAGATCAGCGCCAGACTCGCCATCAACCCGATCACCTTGAAGCATCACGTCACCAAGATCTACCGCAAGCTCGACGTGCATAGCCGCATCGAAGCGGTAGCGCGGCTGCAACAGCAGGACTGCACCGCCAATTGCCGCACGACGAATCGCTGAACTAGCACCACCGCGTCAGCCCGGTGCGCGGGTAGTCCGAACGGACCACGCCTTTGCCGCGCTGCGGTGCTCACCGTTCACTTGCGCCTCCTAGAGTCCCTACACCTGTGAAAAGCAGCTAAGGCCTGTAACAGCCATCGGTCCCTCTGGTCAGTCAATAAGAACCGTGGCGGGAAAGACAGTTGTCCGGGCTTCGAGGTTTCGCGGACCTTACCGGCGCGCTGCGTCGGCTTGTGCTCAATCCTCTGTATTCAAACCAATCAAGGGAGTTTTCAAGATGAAGCTCAACAAGTTCAAGGCCCTTCTCGCGGCCGTCGCCTTCGCCGCCGCCGGCGAAGCCTCTGCTGCCCTGCCCGCCCCCAGCACCGCCACGGGGACCAGCGATCTGCTGTTCTACGCTTACGACGCCGCGTCCACCAATTCCTTCGTGTTCGACCTCGGCTCGGTGTCCAGCCTGGCCACGCTGAATCAGAACATCACCGGCAATGCCGCCTGGACGCAATACCTTGCTGCCGAAGGTGGCTCGCTGGCCAACACCACCTGGGGCCTCGCCTATAACCAAGGCAACAACGCCGCTTCGAGCCTGTGGGGCACGACGCTCACGTCCGGTCAAACCCTCAACTCGGAGAAGTCCTCGCAGATGAGCGCGGGTCGCGTCGTCCTCAACAACTTCCTGGGCGCGACCTCAATCACCGGCGTCGGTGGAGCGGCGTATGTGAACGGCACCGGCACGAACTTCGCCAACCTCCTGACGGGCTTCCAAAACAGCTGGGGCGGCAACGCCGCCGGTTGGACGACCGACAACGCCGTCGGCACCACCGCTGATTTCTACACCGTCACGGTCGCCAGCTCCGCCACTGGCGGCACGTTCGTGAAGAGCTTCAATTTCGACGGCACCACCGTCGCGGTCGCCGTGCCGGAACCCGAATCGTACGCGCTGATGTTCGCCGGCCTGCTGATGATGGGCGTCATTGCCCGCCGTCGTCGCAGCTAAGCAATACGCCGTACTCATCACCGCTGTTGTAGTCGGCCAAGGACTCGTCCTTGGTCGCCTATAGGCGGAGCTTTGCCCCCCGATTTCTGACTGCCTTTCATTAAATTCTCGGAGCTGCCATGAAGATCAAGTATCTCGCCCTCGCTTGCGCCGCGCTCGGCTCGGCCAACGCGTTTGCCGCCAACCCCACGTATGACGCTACCGCCACCACGCCCGACACCGTGTTCATGATCGCGGGCGCCTCGGCCCAGAAGAACGCGCTGCTGGCCACCGTGCCGTCGACCGTGTTCGACACCACCACGCACGGCGTGCTCTACATCTCGGGCCCGAACGGCTCGGTCGGTTGGCTCGGCGACGGCAAGTCGACCATTTTCGGCGCCGGCAAGAAAGTGCTGGTGATCTATCAATCGAAGAACGGTTCGGCCGCCGGCCTGAACCAACTGATTTCGACGACGACCACCGAAGCCGAAGCGACCGTGCTGAGCCTGCCGGCCTCGGGTTGCGGCGCCACGTCCACCCCGTCCTCGCCGAACGTCGCCGATGCGCAAGTCACCTGCTCGGGCGGCAGCGCTGCGCACGAAGCCGACATGGCGCTGGCCGATGTGCATGCCAACGAATTCGCCCCTGGTCTGCTGGTCACCGGCGCCACCCTGAAGAACGCCTCTGCGCCGTCGACCGGCCTCGAAGGCTTCGGCGTGGTCGTCAATGGCGTGCTGTATGACGCCCTTCTGGCCCAGAACATCCACGACGGCCTCCTGCCCTCGTCGTGCGCTTCCGCCACCGCGCGAATAAGCGCGCGGCCCATGCGCCCCGACGCCCCGGCAACCGTTATGCGGATATTGGTCATGCGCTGAACCTAATGCGTCATACGCTGCTTGTCGAAATAAGAAACGCCGTCATGCCGTTCCGAGCGTGGAGTCAGCCTAGGGCAGGGGAAGGGCATCCATGTATCGGCAAAAAAGTGGCGAAGCGTCAGCTACACCCGTTGATCCACGTTCGCACCAGTGGTGGAACCGTCCGACTTCGCCACCGTCACCATGGCTGGGCGCAGCAATCGATCGCCAATCAAATAGCCGGTTTGCACCACGGCCACCACGGTGCCTGGCGCTTGTCCCGGTGCCGGTACTTCGGCAATCGC
>CAXBRX010000027.1:0-16082 GCA_963977835.1 uncultured Derxia sp. | reverse complement strand
CGTCGCGATCGGCCATCAATTGTTCGATGAGCTTGCGTTGCGCCGCGAGTTCCTGCTTGAGCGCATCGACCTCGGAATCGGCAAACGCCGGCAGCGCCGTCGCGGCCATCAGGCCGCCGATCGCCGCGGCCAGCACGCGTTGGCGCGAACGTCCGGGTTTGTTTTTGTCGTCCATGTCTTCTCCTCCGTATTAACAACGAATCGGTCTTGCGACCGCCCCCAACAGTCCCAACCCCAATGTCGGAACAAAACCTCTCCCCGCCGCGCGGGCAAATGCCTGCGCGGTCGATGGCCTTGATTGAATGTGGATCTCGCCCTTATCCGCTGTTGGACGGCCCTACGCCGATGGGCGGCGGCGCAAGACGCACGATCTCCCGGAACAGATGCCGGAATTCCTTGATGCGTTCATCGGAGGTGAACGGGTCGTGATGCGCGCTGAACGCGGCATCGATCTCCGTCCAGTCTTCGGGTTTGAGCACCTTGAGCGCGAGCGGAAGAATCTGGTCTTCCTCACGCTCGATGTGATGCCATTGAAACTCCGCGTATTGCGTGACCGCATCGAGGAAGGCATCGCGCGCGGCAACGCCTTCGCTTTGGTAACGACGCAACGCGGCGATCATGGCCTCGGATTGCGCATGCGAATGGCGGTGTTCGTCTTCGACCACCGCGAGCAGCGCTTCGCTTTCAGGGCTGCGCAGCCGCAGATAGCGATGCAGGAAGTCGTTTTCCTTCGGGTGATGCAATTTCTCGGGAAAATTCTCGAGGTAGTACAGCATTGCATTGAGCAAGCGGAAATCGGGCTGCATGCGCTCGGCGCGGATCTCGTCCACCAGGAACAAGAAGCCGTGCATGATGGCGCCGAGGCTGCGGTGCTCATCCTTGATGACATTGAGTGCCTTGGGCATGGGCGGCTTTCCTCAGGCGATCGCGACCAGACGGTCGAGCGTGTCGGGGTCGTCGAGCAAGGATTGGCTGTCGGAGGCATGCACCACCTGCCCGCGATCGAGCACCACGGCCTTGCTCGTCACCGACAAGGCGAGCCGCGCATGCTGTTCGACCACGATCACCGACATGCCTTCTTCGCGCACCAGATCCTGGATCACGCCGAGCAACTCCTGAACGATGACAGGCGCCAGACCTTCCATCGGCTCGTCGAGCAGCAGCAATTTGGGGTTGACCATCAACGCGCGCGCGATCGCCAGCATCTGCTGCTCGCCGCCGGACAATTGATTGCCGAGGTTGGTGCGTCGCTCCTGCAAGCGCGGAAACACGTCGTAGACGCGCTTGAGGTTCCATGCGCCCGGGCGCGCCACCGCAATCAAATGTTCCTCGACCGTCAGCGACGGGAACATGTAGCGCTCTTGCGGCACCCAACCGAGGCCCGCTTGCGCACGCCGATACGGCGCCACCTTGTTGATGTTCTGGCCCAGCCAGCGGATCTCGCCGCCATGCAGACGCGTGAAGCCCATCAACGTGACCAGCAACGTGGTCTTGCCGACGCCGTTGCGCCCGAGCAGTGCCAGGCTCTCGCCTTCGGCCAGCGAGAATGAAACCTTTTCGAGTACGACAGATTCGTCGTAGCCGGCAGTGACGCCGTCGAAGCTCAAAAACTCAGCCATGATGCGTCGCCTCGCCCAGATAGACTTCCTTCACGCGCTGATTCGCGGCGATCTCTTCGGGCGTGCCTTCGGTCAGCACCTTGCCGCCCACCAGTACCGTGATGCGTTCGGCAAACCGGAACACCAGCCCCATGTCGTGCTCGATGAACAGAATCGTCACATCGCGCGGCAGCCGATCGATGACCGCGAACAGCTCGCGACTTTCCGCCGCCGGAATCCCGGCCGCCGGCTCGTCGAGCAGCAACAGCTTGGGCTTGGTCGCAAGCGCGAGCGCAATTTCGAGCAGACGCTGGCGGCCATAGGCCAGATGTTTGGTCTCGGTGTCGGCATCGTTGGCGAGGCTCAGCGTGGTCAGCAATTCCATCGCCTCGGCAATCTCATCCGTCTGCGAAGCCACCGTGCGCCACCAGCAACTGCTCTTGCCTTTGCGCTCGCAAATCGCGAGCACCACCGATTCGAGCACCGTCAGGCCCGGGAACAAGGTGTTGATCTGGAAAGTGCGCGTCATGCCGCGCTTGACGCGCTGATGCTGCGACAAGGCGGTCACGTCCTGTCCGTCGAGATACACCCGGCCCGCGCTGGGCACATAGACGCCGGTGAGCAGATTGATGAAGGTCGTCTTGCCGGCGCCGTTCGGGCCGATCAGCGCATGCCGCGCGCCGACTTCGAGCGTGAGGTTTACGTCGCTGTTGGCGACGAAGGCGCCCCAGGACTTAGAGAGGTTTTCGGTCTTCAGTGCGACGGTCATTTGGCCGCCCCCTTCAGGCGCGCACGCAAGGAGGCCATGCCACCCAGCACGCCGCCGCGCGCAAACATGACCACGAGCACCAGCAGCAGCCCGAGCCAGAATTGCCAATAAATCGGATTGAGGTCGGCCAGATAGTTCTGCGCCACCATGAAGATCGCCGCGCCCACCAGCCCGCCATACAGCCGGCCGGTACCGCCGAGCACCAGCATGATCATCAACTCGGCCGAGCGGTGAAAACTCAGGCTGTCGAGACCGACGAATTGCGTCGTCTGCGCGAGCAGCGCACCCGCGATGCCGGCCACGCCCGCCCCCACGGTGAACACCGCCACTTGGCGCCGATACACCGCGGCGCCGATGGCCGGCATGCGCTTGGGTCCGTTGTGCAGACCGCGCAACCCCAGTCCGAAAGGCGAATACACGGTACGGCGCACGACGAGGAACACGACGAACAGCACGGCGAGGCTGTAAAGGTAGGCCACCTTGCCGTACAGATCGAATTCAAAGATGCCGAGCACCTTGCCGACCACCATGCCCGACAAACCATCGACGCCGCCGGTGATGAACGCGGCTTTGTTGGCGGCCTCGAACAGCATCAGGCCGATACCGAGCGTCACCATCAATTGCGTGAGATCGCGGCCGCGCACGACCAGAAAGCTTGCGATCAGGCCCGCGAACGCGGCCACCACGCCACCGGCCAGCAGGCCCGACAAAGGCTCGCTCCAGCCATGCGACGCGAGCAGACCGGCGGTATAGGCGCCGACGCCGAAGAAGGCTGCGTGCCCGAGCGAGACGATGCCCGCATAGCCGAGGATCAGATCGAGCGACAAGGCGAACAAGCCGACGATGAAGATCTGGCTGCCCAGCAGCAGATAGTTTTGTGCGACGAAATAGCCGACGATGGGCAGGAGCCAGAAGACGATCTCTTCCCACTTCCAACGCCCATCGGGCAAACGGTGTTGCGAGCTTGCTTTCATGCCTTCTTCCCGTACAGGCCCGCCGGAAACAGCGCCAGCAACACGACCATCAATGCATAGATCACGAAGGCGCCCACTTCGGGTGCGTAGTACTTGCCGGCCACGTCGAAGATGCCGAGCAGCATCGCCGCGACCAAGGTGCCCTTGATGCTGCCGGCACCGCCCACCGCCACCACCAACAGGAAATACACCATGTATTTGAGCGGGAAGCTCGGATCGAGCCCCAGCACATCGATGCCCAACCCGCCGCCCAGGCCCGCAAGGCCCGAGCCCAAGGCGAAGGTCAGCGCAAACACCCGGTTCACATTGATGCCGAGGCCGGCCGATGCTTGCTGGTTGTCGACCGAGGCGCGCACCTGGGCACCGAAGCGCGTGCGTTCCACCAGCAGCACCAGCGCCGCGGTGATGACCACCACCACGCCGATCAGGAAGATGCGATAGACGCCCAGATCGAGACCCGCGACATGCACCTGCCCGCTCAGGTAGTCGGGCAGACGCACCGGCTGCTGGGTCGGGCCCCAGACATAGGTCATGCCCGCCATCGACATGAAGGTCAGGCCGATCGAGAACAGCACCTGATCGAGCGGCGTGGCCTTGTACAGATGCTGGTAGAGCGTGCGCTCCAGCACCGCCCCGACCAGCGCGACCACCACGAAGGCGATCGGCAGACTGGCCAGGAACGGCACCCCCATCTGGTTCATGACGGTCACGCAGACGAAACCGCCGAGGGCGGCGAAGGCGCCATGGGCCAGATTGACGAAGTTCATCAGGCCCATGGTCACCGACAGCCCGATGCCGATGAGGAACAACAGGCTGCCGTAGGCAACGCCGTCGAACAGAACGCCTAGCAGATTTCCAATCACGGCTTCACGTCGGCAATGGTTTCGAATTCGACGTTCTCGAGCCGGCCTTTGACCGATTCGACACGGCGGATGTAGACGGCCTGATTGACGTCACGCGTCTTCGGATCGATGACGATCTTGCCGCGCGGACTTTCGAGCTGCAGGCTCGACAGAATCTCGAGCGTCTTGGCGCCGTCCGACAGATTGCCGTTCTGACGCCGCGCCGCTTCGTAGATCGCCGCCATCGAGTCGTACGCCGCCACCGCCATGAAGTTGGGCTGGATCGCATTGCCGGTCACTTCGGCAAAGGCCTTCAAGAACTTCTTGTTCTCGGCGCTCGGGTGCATGGTCGAGTAATGCAGGCTCGTCACCAGGCCCTTGACCTTGTCGCCCAGGGCGTTGAACACCGGTTCATCGATGTCGTCGCCGAGGATGACGAGCTTGATGCCCGCCGCATCCAGGCCGCGCTCGTAATAGGTCTTGACGACGCCCAGCGCCTGATCACCCGAAGGCACCCAGACGAACATCGCATCGGGCTTGGCGTCCTTGATCTTCTGGATGAAGGGGCCGAACTCCGGGCTCTTGAGCGGGGTGCGCACCGATTCGACGATGGTGCCGCCAGCCGCGGTGAAGCTTTCCTTGAACGCGTTTTCGCAATCGATGCCGGGGCCGTAATCGGCGACCAGCGTGATCATCTTCTTGTAGCCGTTCTTAGCGGCCCAGGTACCGAGCGGACGCGCGATCTGGCGGAAGCTGAACGCATAGCGCACACCGTACGGAATTTTGTCGGTGATGCCGGTGGACGAAGCATTGGCGACCAGCAAGGGCTTCTTCGCCGCCGAGGCGATGGTGCCCGCAGTCAGGGTCTCGGGCGTAAAGCCGCCGACCATGAGGAAATCGGCCTGATCGCGCACGATCAGTTCTTGCGCCAGGCGCTTGCCGACTTCGGGCGCAGGCCCGGTGGTGTCACGCGCCAGCAATTCGACCTTGCGGCCGGCGACCGTATCGCCATAGGCCTTGAGGTAGGCCTTGGCACCGGCGTCGATCTGCCGGCCCATGTCGGCGAACGGTCCGGAGTACGCGGTCATCAGACCGACCTTGATGGGTTCGGCGGCTTGCGCGGCCAACCCTGCGGTGCATGCGGCGAGGCCCAGCACCAACGAGCGAATCAGTTTCACGTCCAGTCTCCTCATCATTGTCCATGACGGCCGCTTCTAAGGCGGCCATTCACCACCTGCCCCGTCAGACGCCGGGGTCCTTGAACTTCTCGACCTTGTCGAATTCGACGTTGGACCAAAGGCCCTTCACGTTCTCGACCCGACGCAAGTAGACGTTTTGCACGATGTCGCGCGTCTCGGGATCGATCGACACCGGACCGCGCACGCTCGTCCACGACGTGCCCTTCATCGCCGCGAGCAGCTTGTCGCCGTCGGCGTCGCCGCCGGTCTTCTTGAGCGCTTCATAGATGAGGTGCATGCCGTCATAGCCGCCCACCGAATGGAAGTTGGCGCGCAAGCCCAGCTTGGCCATTTCGGCCACGTACGTCTTGTTCTCGGGCGAGTCATGGACGGCCGAGTAATGGAAGCTCGTGATCACGCCTTGCGCGGACGCGCCGATGTTCTCCATCTCGTTGTCGTCGGTCAGGTCGCCGGTGGCGATCACGCGGATGCCGGCCTTGACGAGGCCACGCTCGGCCACCTGCTTCATCACCGAGGTGCCCACACCCGAGGGCACGAAGATGAAGACCGCATCGGGCTTGGCATCCTTGATGCGTTGCAGGAAGGGCGCGAAGTCCGGGTTCTGCAAAGGCGCGCGCAGGCTTTCGACGATGGTGCCGCCGCCCGCGGAAAAGCGCTTGACGAACACCTTCTCGGCATCGATGCCGGGGCCGTAATCGGTGACCAGAGTGATCACACGATTGATCTTCTGTTCCTTGTGCGCGAGCACCCAGTCAGCCAACGGCGCCGTCACTTGCGGCAGCGTGAAGCCGGTGCGCACGATGTAAGGCGACTTGGTCGGGATGATCGAGGTGGCGGCAGCCATGACGACCATCGGCACCTTGGCTTGGCTGGCGACCGGCGCAGCGGCCATCGCGAGCGGTGTGAGGCCGAAGCCTGCGAGCACCTGCACATGGTCCTTGGTGACCAGTTCCTGCGCCAGGCGCTTGGTCATGTCGGGCTGCAGACCGCCGTCGTCCTTGAGAATGACTTCGACCTTGCGGCCGGCGACGCTGTCGCCATAAGTCTTCTGGAACACCTTGACCGCGGCTTCGATTTCCTTGCCGGTGGACGCGAACGGTCCGCTCATCGGCAGGATCAACCCGATCTTGAACGGCTCGGCCGCCGAGATCGGTGCGGCGAACGACGCCAACAAGGCAGCACAACCAGCCCACAGCGCGAACGCGCGACGACCCATCAGTCTCATGTCTCCTCCTAGGTTGCGGGTGTTCCCGCTTGCTCGCTGACCACGCGCGAATTCTTTTGATTCGTCGCCTTGTGGTTACGAGGAAATTGTCTCGGCCGCCTGGGGTGCGCACCAGGGAGGCGCGCCACTAGCAGTTATCTAATTTCGCTATACCTTCACCGCTAGCTATGCTGGACTGCATTAAAAGTCCTGTGCCTGCAGCGCCTGGCACCAACGCGCTCCTTGCAATGCAGCGCGCCGATGCGCACCTGCCTGCGGCAAGAGCGCAGCGAGGTAGAAATTGCCGAGTGTCGAGAGTGTGCGGTGATAGGCGTCATCGCCGCGATCGGTACTTTCCTGCAATGCAACCAGGGTTACCGTCCACAGCCAGGCGCCACAGACCAGGCCCAGTTGGAACAGCACCGGCACCGCAGCAGCGAGCGCCTCTTCCGGCTGCGCATTGCCGCACTCGCGCAACCATTGCACGGTCTGTTCGAGTTCATCGAGCGCCTGCTCGAATTGCGCCGCGCCATCGGCGTTGCCCAGCGCGCGCAGTCTGGCGCTCAACGCGCGCCATTCGGCGATGAGTCCGTCGAGCACCGCGCCACCGTCGCGCAGCAATTTACGCATGACCAGATCGGAGGCCTGGATGCCGGTCGTGCCTTCGTAGATCGTGGTGATGCGGACATCGCGATACGGTTGCGCAATGCCGGTCTCCTCGACGAAGCCGGCGCCGCCATGGATCTGGATCGCGATGCCGCACAACTCGTTGCCGACCTCGGTGTTCCAGGCCTTGGCCACCGGCGTCAGCAGATCGACGCGGGCGCGGCATTGCGCGGCCACGGCCGGGTCCGCATGGTGCCGTGCAATGTCGAACCAGGCCGCCACCTGGTAGGACAACATGCGCGTCGCCATCAGCTTGGCGCGCATCGTCATGAGCATGCGTTTGACGTCGGGGTGCCCGACGATGGCCGTCGGCTTGCCGCTGCGATCGCGCCCCTGGATGCGCTCGCGCGCATAGGTGGCCGCCTGCTGGTAGGCGCTTTCAGCGAGCGCCGGCCCTTGCAGGCCGGTTTCGAGGCGCATGGCGTTCATCATCACGAACATGTATTCGAGACCGCGCCCGACTTCGCCGACCAGATAGCCGACCGCGCCGCCATGGTCGCCAAAGCTCATCACGCAAGTCGGGCTGCCGTGCAGCCCCAGTTTGTGTTCGAGCGCGATGCAATGCACATCGTTGCGCGCGCCTGGCTCGCCGTTTTCGTCGAGCAGAAATTTCGGCACCACGAACATCGAGATGCCCTTGACGCCAGGCGCAGCGTCGGGCGTGCGGGCCAACACCAGATGCACGATGTTGGGCGCGAGTTCATGGTCGCCATAGGTGATGAAGACCTTCTGGCCGTGCAGACGGTAGCTGCCGTCGGCTTGCGGCAGCGCACGCGTGCGCACCGCGGCCAGATCCGAGCCGGCCTGGGCTTCGGTCAGGCACATCGTGCCCGTCCATTCGCCGCTCGCCAGACGCGGCAGGAACCAATCCTTGAGCCGCGCGTCGGCCGCCAGGTCCAGGGCCGCACCGGCCGCGGCATTGAGCGGCGGCAGCAACGAGAACGCATGGTTGGCTGAATTCCACATTTCGCTGATCGGCGCAGCGAGGATTTTCGGCAGGCCCTGCCCACCGTATTGCGTGGGCATGTGCAGGCCGATCCAGCCGCCCTCGCGAAATTGCTCGAACGCCTCTTTCCAACCGTCGGGCGTGCGGACCCGGCCGTCTTCGAGGCTGCAGCCTTGTTCATCACCGACGCGGTTCAAAGGCGCGAGCACGCCGCTGGCAAATTTCGCAGCTTCGTCGAGCACGGCCCAGGCCAGTTCGTCGCTGAACTCCTCCATGCCGGGCAGGCGGCTGATCGACGGCAGATCGACCACATGTTCGAGGATGAACCGCATGTCGCGGAGGGGGCTTTGATACGTCATCGAATTCGTCTCCTGGAAGCGCGGATACGCTCGTTCTCTGCGAGCGCGGCGCCCGGAATTGTCCGGTGGCGGCGTCTGCCGCGACAGCGCCGGGCGCCACTACTAGTTATTCATTTCTGCGATAACGCCATTCATCGAATCGCGCTTTCATCTACACTCGCCGCACGTACTCCCACGCCATCCGTGCGCCATGGACCTCAAACAACTCGAATACTTCGTACGCGTCGCCGAACTCGGCAGTTTCACCCGCGCATCGATCGCGCTCGACATCGCCCAGCCGGCCTTGAGCCGTCAGATCCGGTTGCTGGAGGTGGAACTGCGGCAGAACCTCCTGATCCGCAACGGCCGCGGTGTGACCACGACCGAGGCCGGGCGCCTGCTGCTCGAACATGCGCGCGGCATCCTGCACCAGGTGGCGCGCACCCGCGAAGAACTCGACCGCGTGCGCGGCGGGCTGTCGGGCCGGGTCGCGGTCGGTCTGCCGCCGAGCCTGACCAAGGTGCTCGCGGTGTCCTTGATCCGCGCTTGCCGCAACACCCTGCCCGAGGCGCGCTTGTCGATCATCGAAGGCCTGACCGCGACCATGCAGGAATTGTTGATTGCAGGCCGGCTGGATATCGCACTTTTGTATAACCCAACCCCCTCGCCCGACATCGACGCCACCTTGTTGTTCGAGGAAGACCTGTTCCTCATCCAGCGCAAGGACAAGACCCCGGCCAAACCGATTTCGTTGCGCGACCTGGCGGCGGTTCCGCTCGTCATTCCGTCGCGGCCGAATGCGATCCGCACCTTGGTCGAGGTCGAGATGGCCGGCATCGGCTGCCGGCCGAGCATCGCACTCGAGATCGACGGCGTCGCGGCCATCCTCGACCTGGTCGCCGACGGCGCGGGCAGCGCGATTCTGTCGATGAACGCCATGCGCGCCCTGGGCAAACCCGAAGCCTTCGTCGCGCGGCCGATCCGCCCACGCTTGCGCAGCAAGCTCATGCTGGCGATCAGTTCGCGCCGGCCCAGCACCTTGACCCAGCAATCGGTCATGGCGCTGGTGCGGCAGCGCTGCCAACTGGCCTTGACGCCACCGCCCGCGCCCCCGTCTACCCGCGCTGCGCGCGAGGGCGGCCACAAAACCGAAAAGCGCTGATCGGGTTCAAGGCTTGCCCGGGTCTTTGAAGTCGGCGATCTGGTCGAACTCCACGTTCTGCAACTTGCCATCCACGCGCTCGACCTTGCGGATGTAGACCGTCTGCACGATGTCGCGCGTCGCGGCATCGATCGCGACCGGCCCGCGCGGGCTGGTCCATTTCATGCCCTTGGCCGCCGCGATGAAAGCGTCGCCCTCGGCATTGCCGCCCGTCTTCTTGAGCACCTCGGCGATCAATTGCATGCCGTCATAACCGCCCACCGACATGAAGTTGGGCCGGTCCTTCGGATAGGCCTTGTAATACGCCTGCACATAGGCCTGGTTCTGGGCCGACTTGTGCGCTTCGGAATAATGGAAAGAGGTGATGATGCCGAGCGCCGGATCGCCGATCGCGTCGAGGGTGTCTTCATCGGTCAGATCGCCGGTCGCGATGAGCTGGATGCCCGCCTTGCCGAGATCGCGTTCAGCGAAGCCTTTCATGAAGCCGATGCCTTGTTCGCCCGACGGCAGGAACAGGAACACGGCTTGCGGCCGCGCGTCCTTGATGCGCTGAAGGAAAGGCGCGAAATCGGGATTCTTCATCGGCGTTCTGACTTCGCCGACCACCTCGCCGCCCGCCGCGCTGAAGGTCTTCTTGAACTGGGTTTCGGCATCGATGCCCGGACCGTAATCGGCCACGACGGTGAACACCTTCTTGATGCCGTTCTTGGCGGCCCAGGTCGCGATCGGCGCCGAATTCTGCGGCAGCGTCATCGAGGTGCGCACGATGTAATCCGACTTGGTCGTGACCGACGAGGTCGCGGCGTTCATCACGATCATCGGCTTCTTGGCTTCGGTGGCAATCGGCGCCACGGCGAAGGCCGACGGCGTGAGGCCGAAGCCGGCCAGGATGTCCACCTTGTCTTTGACCACCAATTCCTGTGCGGCGCGCTTGCTGACTTCAGGCGCGACGCCGGTGTCGTCCTTGACGATCAGTTCGACCTTGCGGCCCGCGACGCTGTCGCCGTTCTGCTTGAGATACAGACGCACCCCATGCTCGATCTGTTTGCCATACGGCGCGAACGGTCCGGACAAGGGCAGGACCAGCCCGATCTTGAGCGGCTCGGCCGCCTGCGCCGCCACACCCAGTGCCAGCATGCCGGCCAACATCGTCTTGAATATTGTTTTCATCGTTTGTCTCCTCCAGTGGGCCATCAAAAAACGTAGAGCTAAGGATCGGATGCGGTCTTGCCCTCCAACATCGCCGCAACCACTGCGTCGAGCTCGCGCCGCACCCAGCGATGCAGCGGGTTGAGATGATCGCGCTGATGCCAGACCACATACATCGGCATCGGCGGGCATGGCAGCGGCGGCGCGGCCTGCGCGAAGCCACGCAGCATTTCGCGCCCGACCAAGGACGGCAAGGTCGCGAGATAAGGACTGCCGCGCAGGAACGGCGGAATGCCCGAGAAATTGGCGACCACCGCCGCGAAGCGCCGCAGGACGCCGCGCTCGGTCAGCGCACGGTCGATGTCGAGCGGCCCGCGCGATTCATAGACCACCGTCAGATGCTCAGCGCGCAAGTAATCGTCGAGCGAGGTCGGCGCGCCGCGCACCGAGGCATCGTAAAAACAGGCGTAGCGGTCTTCGAACAGCCGGCGCTGCAAGACATCGCCGGCCGGCGGCGGACGCGGGGTGATGATCAGATGAACGCGGTCTTCGCGCAGCAGATCGGCGCTCGGCACATTCGACGGCACGACGCGCAAATGCATGCGTGCCGCGCTCGCGCGCAACCGTTTGAGCAGCGCGGGCAACAACAGATCGCGCTGGAAATCATTGGCGGCGATGACGAATTCGCCGTCGTAGGCGGTGGGATCGAAGTCCTCGCTGGTCGCAAAAGCGCGCATGCCGTCGAGCACGACACGCGCGCGTGCCGCGAGTTCGACCGCGCGTGCGGTCGCGACGATGCCGCGCCCGGAGCGCACGAACAAAGGATCGCCGACGATGGCGCGCAACCGCGCCAATTGATGGCTGAGGGAGGATTGCGTGCCGCCGAGTCGCTCGGCAGCACGCGTGATGGAGCCCTCCTCGACGAGGACGGCCAGCAGCATGAGCAGGCGGCCGTCGAGGTCGAGGTGGGAAGCGCCGACGGTGGGGGGCGTCGGCGCGTGCGCTATGCGAGCCTCCGTTTAGGCATGCGGCTCCAGCAACAAGGTGGCGGCGGCGGTGTTCGAGATCGGGATGTGGTAGTTGCGATGCAACTCCTTCACCTGACCCGACATCGTCGCGCGAGCGGTCAGCCAGTTCAGCAATTCGATGCCTTGGGTGCCGACAAACTTCACCAGTTCACGGTCGGTGTATTGCGTGACCCAGGTCGGTTCGGACGTGAGGCTGTCCATGAACTTGAGATCGAATTCCTTGTTGATGAACCCGGCGCGCGTGCCTTCGAGTTGATGCGACAGACCGCCGGTGCCGATGACGAGCACGCGCAGATCCTGATCGAAGGCTTCGACCGCGCGGCCGATCGCCTGGCCGAACTTGAAGCAACGCTTGGCCGAAGGCGTCGGGAACAACACGGTATTGATGTTGATCGGCACCACGCTCAACGGCCAGTTCATGTCGGGGTACAACAGCGCGAGCGGCAGCGTGAAGGCATGGTCCACCGCCATTTCCTGGCAGGTCACCATGTCGAACTCATCGCCGATCAAGGATTCGGCCAGATGCCACGACAAGTCTTCATGGCCCTTGAACGCGGGCAGCACCGGGATGCCCCAGCCTTCGTCAGCGTTCTTGTACTCGGGCGCCGCGCCGATCGCGAAGGTCGGCATCTTGTCGAGGAAGAAATT
This sequence comes from uncultured Derxia sp., assembly GCA_963977835.1. Taxonomy (GTDB): domain Bacteria; phylum Pseudomonadota; class Gammaproteobacteria; order Burkholderiales; family Burkholderiaceae_E; genus CAXBRX01. Next base: position 3,559 of record CAXBRX010000027.1, on the reverse strand, counting down.
CAGGCCATGGTCATTGTTGATGACGATGGCGACATCGGGTTTGATGCGCGCCAACCATTCGCGCACCTTCGGAAAGCCGTCGAAGAAAGGCTTCCAGTACGGGTCTTGCTGCATGCCCTTGTGAATCGCACCGCCGATGGCCGGCACATGCGTCGAGTTCACCACGCCTACGATCTTGGCCATGTCTTATTTCCCCGCGGCGACGAGCTTCGCCTTGAATTCGTCTTTGGTCACGCCCGTCTGCTGGGCACCGATGTCCTGCATGTCCAGCCCGAAGATGCCGCCGAACTTGGCCAGGTAGTAGGCGTTGCCGCCCGCGGCCAGCAGTTGCAGCACGTTCTTGGCCTTGATGGCCGCGCGCTGCTGATCGTTGAGGCCGTACTTGGTGCAGTAGGCGTCCTCGTCCTTGAGAAATTCGTCGCGATTGGCCTTGTCGTTGAACGAATAGCACATCTTGTTCAACGCATAGCCGCGGCGGGCTTCGCTGCCGTCGAAAATCGTCGTGCCGGGAATGTCGATGCGTGGTGACTTCACTGACATGTCTCCTCGATTGTTTTATCCGCGTCCGGTGCGGCGCCCCATCGGCACCGTCCTCGCGTGGGAATCATTGTTCCCATGTTTGCGCCAAGGATAAACCGGTTGGCGCGTGTTCCTGTCATGAAGAATTTCGATGAATCAGGCCCAATACAAACGCATCGGATTATCGACGAGCAAAGCCTGTTGCAGCGCGGGCGTCGGCGCGATGCGCGGCAGGTAGTCCACCAGCAGACCGTCGTCTGGCATGTGCGATTTCATGTTGGGATGCGGCCAGTCGGTGCCCCAGAGCACACGGTCGGGGAAGGTCTCGACCAGACGACGCGCAAACGGTACGACGTCGTCATAGCTTGGCGGCCCCGACTTCGACAAGCGCTCGGGGCAGCTCACCTTCGACCAGATGTTCGGATGCTCGCGCATGAGCTTCATGAACAACTCGAATTCGGGTCCGTCCACCGGCTTGCTCACATCGGGGCGGCCCATGTGATCGACGACGACCGTGGTCGGCAAGGACGTGAAGAAGTCCCAGAGTTCGGGCAGATCCTGCGCTTCGAAATAGATCACCACATGCCAGCCCAGCGGCGCGATGCGCGCAGCGATGTCGGCGAGGACTTCACGCGGCGTGAAATCCACCAGACGCTTGACGAAGTTGAAGCGCGTACCGCGCACACCGGCCGCATGCAAGGCCTGCAGCTCGGCATCGGAAATGTCGCGCGCCACCGAGGCGACGCCGCGCGCCATGCCCTTGGACGCCTGCAGCGCATCGACGAGCGCGCGGTTGTCGTTGCCATGGCAGGTGGCCTGCACGATCACATTGCGCGCAAAGCCGAGGTAATCGCGCAGCGCGAACAATTTTTCCTTGGGCGCATCGCACGGCGTGTACTTGCGCTCGGGCGCATACGCAAACACATCACCGGGGCCGAAGACATGGCAATGCGCATCGACGGCGCCGGCCGGCACCTGAAAACGCGGCTTCGACGGGTTCGGATGAAACGGCAGGTAATCGGGATCCATGATTGTCCTTATTTTGGGAACACCACACCGTCGAACAGCTTGCGGGCCGTCAACAGCACGGCAGCGGTCTCCACGCTGCCCTTCGCATCGAGTTCGACGATGATCGTCGATTCGCCGATCGGATGTTCGATGGGCATGACTTTGCGCGTACCTTCGGGCAGGTGCGCGAGTTGCGCCGCCGGACTGCCGGGCAAGGCGCAGGCCGTGGCCACGCTGACCGCGCCGAGCACGCCGATCGAGGCATGGCAGCGGTGCGGAATGAAAGTGCGCGTCGAGACCACGCCGCCCGCCTTGGGCGCGCTGACCATGGTCATCTTGGGCACCGTCTTTTCCTTCACATCGCCGAGATTCATCATCGGCCCGGCCTGTAGCCGGATCGATTCGAGCTTGGCTTTGAGTGCGGTGTTGGCATCGAGCGCATCGCGGGTTTCGTCGCCGGTGATGCCGACATCGGCCGCACGCAGGATGACGACCGGCATGCCGTTGTCGATGCAGGTGACTTCGACGCCGTCGATGACATCGACCACCTTGCCGGTCGGCAGCAACGCGCCGCAACTCGATCCGGCGGTGTCCTTGAACACCACGGGAATCGGGCTCGCGGTGCCCGGCACGCCGTCGAGGTGCGCATCACCCACATAGCTGACCTTGCCGCCCGGCGTCATGACCGTGGCGACCGCGACCTGGTCGGTGTTCTCCATGAAGATGCTCACGCGGGTCTGCCCGTCTTGCGCCGCCACCAGCCCGCGCTCGATCGCGAACGGTCCGACGCCCGCGAGGATGTTGCCGCAATTCTGCGCGTCGGTGACGATGGCCTGATCGACGAAGACCTGCAGGAACAGGTAGTCGACATCGATGCCGGGCCGGGTCGAGCGTTTGACGACCGCGATCTTCGAGGTCAGCGGGTCGGCGCCGCCCATGCCGTCGATCTGGCGCTTGTCGGGCGAGCCCATGATCTCGAGCAAAAACCGGTCGCGCGCCGCGACGTCGGCGGGCAGATCCTCGGCCAGGAAATACCCGCCCTTCGAGGTGCCGCCGCGCATCCACATGCAGCGCACGCCGTTAGACCAAGCGTCAGACATACTTGAGCCCTTTGGCCGCGAGCTTGCCGCGCATGTCGTAAATGTCGAGGCCCAATTCGCCGGCCGCCAGCCGCAAGCGCTTCGATTCTTCGTTGGCCACGCGCGCCTGTGCCTTCTTGAGCACTTCGGCGGCGTCTTCGCGGCGCACGACGCACACGCCGTCGTCATCGGCCACGATGACATCGCCCGGATTGACGAGTTCGCCCGCGCAGACCACCGGCACATTGACCGAGCCCAGGGTTTCCTTCACGGTGCCTTGCGCGCAGATCGCCTTGGACCAGACCGGGAAACGCATTTCGGCCAGGGTGCGCACATCGCGCACGCCGGCATCGATGATGAGACCCACGCCGCCGCGCGCTTGCATCGAGGTCGCCAGCAGATCGCCGAAATAGCCGGCGTCCGACGGCGAGAACGGCGCAAGCACCAGCACATCGCCGGCGTGCACTTGTTCGACCGCGACATGGATCATCCAGTTGTCGCAAGGCGGCGCGGAGATCGTCACCGCCGAGGCGGCGATGCTCGCGCCCGTATAGATCGGCCGCATGTACGAAGCCAGCAGGCCGATGCGCCCTTGCGCTTCATGCACCGTGGCGACGCCGCATTCGGCCAGGCCTTTGATGACTTCCGGATCGGCGCGCTGGATGTTTTGCACCACCACGCCCTGCTCGCTCATCTTGCGCATGTCAACGTCCCCTTGCCTTGAGCGCCGCGTCCAGGCGCGGATACACGCGCCGCGCGTTGCCTTCGAAGATCTGATGGCGTTCGGCATCGGTCAATGCCGCCGCCTCGATGTAGCGCTTGGTGTCGTCGAAATTGAAGCCGGTGTCGGGATCGATGCCCTTGACCGCGCCGATCATCTCGGACGCGAACAAGACGTTGTCCACGGGCACCACGCGCGTGAGCAGATCGATGCCGGGCTGGTGATACACGCA